>CAMWRV010000007.1 GCA_947176745.1 uncultured Muribaculaceae bacterium | reverse complement strand
TCTGACTGCGACGGTATCGTTCTTTTAGATCCTGAATCCATCTGGCGTATTCAATGTCAGTCTTAATCAGTTTGCTCATGATTTTATTTTCCTGTTGTCAAGTTGATTACAAAATTACAAAAATATTCTGACACTGAGGACATAATATGTGACAAATCAGACTAATCCGACAAAAGTGTGTCTGGCCATGTGACTGCTTGCAATTCTTTCCGGGACTTGGGTGTGCCATGTCATGTTATAAACCGAATGTTGCACGAAAGTGTCAAAAATTGGCTGAATCGGGTCTGTTTTTGGCGATAGGGCGAAAAGCTAAACGCCTGAGTATCAGTAATACTCAGGCGCTCAATAAAATGCTTGGCGGAGAGAGAGGGACACTCCGGTTATGGCCCGGTTCTTTTTGCGCTGACTTATTTTGTTGATTTGCAATGGATTGCAAATTGGGTGTTTGGGCGGTTTTGTGCTTCTGAGTCTATTACACGTCTATGGACTCAGACCAGATTCAAGTTTCCTTTTCCGTTAAGTAACAGTTGGATAAGCCGCTCCTTTTCGGCTATCAACCGTTCTTTTTCTTCAAGTTTTTCTTTCAGATTCCTTATATCATCCATAAATCCTATATTCATTGTGGCATGTCCTGCAAATGAGGTGTTGCTGTATTCATTGTTTGTTACATTGCCGTCCTGAATTAGTCCGTAATGGCAAACCTCGCGGTCAAAGAACATTAGAGGCGATACCTTGAATATCCTGCAAATCTTTTCTAATAAAGAGTAATCAATTGAATCCTTGTTCTTTAATTGATAAATATAGGATTTGCTGCATCCTAATTCGTGGGCGACAGTCTCGGCAGACATGTGCCCTTTCTCAAGAAGTAGTTGAAAAGATTCACCAAAATTGATCATTTGAAATAGTTAAATATTGTTAATATTATAGATTATGTGCACAGAAATTACAGTTATTGTGTAATAATGTCTATATTTGCACCCACAAATATAATAATTTCTTATCAACTATGTGCGTCAAGGCGCACATTTATAAGTTAAAATAACAATTAACTATGAACAGCTGCGACGAACTCAGACAATTTCTCGATCCTATGGACGGACCACATCGCCGGTCTGCAATAGTGCGAATATGTGATGCATGTTCGGTTCATCAGTATACTGTAAGACGTTGGCGAGAAGGAAACATCAGAATTCGTCCGATATTCAAGCGGGCGATCAATGAGGAGTTCAACCGTGAGATCTTCAAGCTATGAAGTATTCACGGTTAGACATTCAGGCTGTCGAGGAGGCCGCTGATATCCGCGACTTCTTCCCAGATCTTAAAGGTAATGGGGCCTCCAGATATTGCAAATGCCCCGAATGCGGAGCAGCCGGCAAGAACAAGGGGCTCCAGGTCTGGCGCAAAAAGAAGGGGGCTGGATATGTGTCCGGTGCGAAGTGCTACAACTGCGGTTTCTCGCTCTCGGGCGCTATCAACGCTTTCATGCATGTGCGGGGAGTCGATTTCCTGACCGCCGTCGATCAGCTCGCCATGGAGTATAATGTCAATCTCTCGCCGGTTGTCAAGCCCGCTTCCGGAGCGGCTACCGGCGCGGTCAGAAAGTCGTTCTGCGAAATGCAGTTGTTCGCTTCCGGCCTGACTTTCGATGATGTCTTCGTCCGTGTGCCCGTAAAGGGATCGGATGACTTCCGGCTTGAGTCTCCTTTCAGAAAAGGGGGTGCAGACAAGGCCGTCCGCCATCTGAATGACTCGGATGACGAGATGCTGATCTACTATTACGACCTTGACGGCAATCCGGTCAGATTCTCCGAAAAGGGGGGCAAAGGATCTATGCGTCCTTATGTCAGGGTCAGATGGTCGAATCCAGCACTGCATACCGATGCCAATGGCAAGGAGATCAAATATCAGACGCCCAAAGGGGCGCCATGCATGTTCTATATCCCTGAATTTATCAGGCAAGCATACCACAATTCGGAAAAGATCGAGACTCTTGTCATTCAGGAGGGGGAGAAGAAGGCAGAGAAGGCTTGTCTACACGGCATTCCATCAATCGGCATACAGGGCATATACAATATCGGAAACGCCGAGTCCGGTCTGATAAAGGAGCTGCAGTATATTGTCCGCAAATGTTCGGTGTCGAATGTCGTGCTGCTGATGGATTCCGACTGGGATCATCTTTCGTCAAACATTGAGCCGGGATGCGCCGTAGACCAGAGACCTAACCAGTTCGCAAAGGCGGTCATCAAGTTCAAACAGTATGTCGGCACTCTTCACAAACTCGGTCTGTCGGTCGACGTCTGGTTCGGCCACATCAACGCCAACGAACGCGGAGACAAGGGCATCGACGATCTTCTCGTCGGAACGCTTCACATGCGCGAGCAGGAACTTGCCGATGATTTTCACGCGGCGATGCTGAGCCATGACGGGCACGGTCAATATGTCGATGTTCACAAGATAACGACTGTAACCGACAACCAGATCAAGGATTTCTGGAATCTTAATTCCAGAAAAGACTTTTTCGACAAATATGATGAGTCCATAAAAGGACTTGTAACTTTCAGGTTCGGTGGAATTTCATATGTGGTCGATAACGGAGAATTCAAAGAAGCGGCCAGAGGCGCGAAGGAGTCAAACTTCTGGTCTGTGTCAGTCAATGACAAGGACAAAAAGACAGTGGAGTTCAATTTTAGCGCAGCAATGGATTTTCTCGTGGCCAACGAATTCCACAAGATCCACACCATCGATCTCAAGCATGGGGAATACAAGCTGGTCAAGATAAACGATTTCGTCATCTCGGAGACTTCCGGAACTGAGATCCGCGACTTCGTCTATGATTATGTATTGAAGTCGACCAAAGACAGAACCGTGATCAGCGCGTTCATTTCACGCATGAAAACATGGTTGGGAGCCGACATTCTCGAACGTCTGCCTGAACTGCAGGACGACTTCATGCACTTCGTGCCGATGGCGCAGCAGTATTATTACAATAACTGCAAGGTCTCGATCTCACCGGCGGATATCGAGACTTCCGATATTTCAGAATATGTATGGAAACACAACGTGATCGGCCGCAAGTTCCGCCGCATCCCGGTTTTCCGCTTCATCGAGCTCCGGAAAGACGGTCGTTTTAATCTCGATATTACCGAAGAGGGCATAAAGTCGGAATTCCTGCAGTTCATCCTCAAAACCTCCAACTTCTGGAAAGGCCGAGAGAATGCCATGACACCAGATGACTATGACCTGTTCTACAGGCATATAATCAACAAGGTCACGGCAATCGGGTTTCTTGCCAATTCATGGAAACCGCATAGCGAACAGGTGTGCGTCGTGGCAATGGACGCACGCATGGATGAAGTAGGGGCTTCAAACGGCCGGTCAGGCAAGTCGATGATCGGACAGGCCCTCGGCCATATTCTCGACGTACAGACCGTTGACTGCAAGAGACTCAGGAATGACGACGATTTCATTTATTCGCTTGTGACTCCTAATACCCGGTTGGTATTCCTTGATGACACCCGTGTCAATTTTGATTTCGAGAATTTCCATTCTGCTCTGACCGGCGATCTGCAGATAAATCCGAAGGCGGGCGCCCGCTTCGAGATCAAGTATGAGAACGCGCCGAAGTTCCTGATCACTACCAACCACTCTCTCAACGACCAGTCCGAATCCGGAACCGACAGGCGCGTGATGATGGCTTTCTCCGACTACTTCAATACCCGGTGCACCCCCTTCGACTGCTTCGGCCATCAGCTCTTCGCCGACTGGGACGACGAGCAGTGGAATCTGTTCGACAATTTCATGATGGAGTGTGTCATGTTCTATCTCCGGTCGATGGAGCAGGGATGGACGCGAAAGGGCCGGGGCATCGTGCCGCCGCCGATGGAGCAGCTCGAACGTCGGGCATTGCGCCAGACCATGGGCGAAGCGTTCCTCATGTGGGCCGAGACTCTGTTCGATCTCTCGAACGGGGTCATCAACACCAGAATATCGCGCAAGGAACTGACATCGAAATATCATGAAAAGTTCCCGTCGGCCAAAGAGTCGATCAGACCGCATGATTTCAAGAACCGCATGATAGCGTTTTGTAGGTTCAAAGGATGGAGCAGCTCGAACGTCGGGCATTGCGCCAGACCATGGGCGAAGCGTTCCTCATGTGGGCCGAGACTCTGTTCGATCTCTCGAACGGGGTCATCAACACCAGAATATCGCGCAAGGAACTGACATCGAAATATCATGAAAAGTTCCCGTCGGCCAAAGAGTCGATCAGACCGCATGATTTCAAGAACCGCATGATAGCGTTTTGTAGGTTCAAAGGATACCATCTGAACCCGAATTCGAAGAATAAAGACAATGTGAGGTTCTCTGAATGGAGGGCCGCGCATCCGGGCCAAACGTTCATCGGAGAGTCGTACAAGTCGAACAGCACCGAATACTGGACTATCGCAACCGACGGATTTGCAATGTCGCAACCATGGTGACGCGCGACAGATCCCGGTGCGCCTGATGCCGTCATTTCACGGTGGTCCGCACCATAAACAACCGGAAGGAGAGATGTCATGCAGGTTCGCGATCGTGCCATGCGACACCTGCCGCCGCTTCGCCGACAGTCTCGACTCCGGAGAATATAAGTCAGCAATAAGAAAAAAGTATCAACATAATCAGAATGATCATTAACAATCCGCCATAAAGCATAGAAAAACACACACTCGTTAATTGTGATTTGGCAGTAGATTTTTTAGGTTTTTAAGTTAGTTTCACAGGTAAGCCGACAGGTTCCGCAGCGATGCGTGACCTGTCTTTTTTTTCTGTCATCAGATGAAAAAAATGATAAAAAACTTGCATAGTAAGATAAATATTACTATCTTTGCAATGTAATCAAAAGAGAGAGAAATGAAAAAAGAAATCACTGAAAAAGAATGGGAGTTGATTGAGGCTCTGAGAAATTACAGACGAGCAAGACACAATCCATCCCTCGCACTTGAAAACTATATCGATGTACTTGTCGATGAGTTAAAAGAAACAGAAGTCTAACCGATCCCCTCCCGAAAGGGAGGGGTCAAAACACTCTTTATATGGCAAATTTACCGGAAAAAGTCAGCGACCTCTCATGGATGATAAAATGGGGTTACATCTCCAAACAATACTTCGGATTCTCTCGGGCGTGGATATATCAGCGGCTCAACGGATATGACGGCAACGGCAATCCGTGTGATTTTACCGAAGAGCAACGCGAGAAGCTAAAGGAATCCCTGCATGATATTGCCCGCCGCATCGATGAGGCGGCCGACGAACTCTAAGCCCTCTCTTTTGATTACACAACAGGCGCGCTGGGCTCGCGCCGGAGCGCGGGAGTCTGCTGGCTTCCGCGCTTTTTTAGGTCATCAGATGAAAAAATGATAAAAAACCTTGCGTATTATACAAAAGTTTATTATATTTGCATTGTCAAAAGATAAGAACTATGATACTGACTGACAAAGAAAAGGAGTTGATACAAGGACTCAGAAATCTGAGAAACTCCACTCACAACAGATCCTTGGAACTCGAATGGTATCTTGATACAATTTACCAAGACCTCAAAGAGCGGGAAACCGCAGAAGACTGAAACAAGACCCTCCCCCTCCGGGGAGGGCCTACAACTCAAAATACAAGGCAATATGGAAGCAATGAGAAAGAAACTCGCGCCGATCCTGATGTTGGTCAACTGGGCCGGAATATCAAGAGATTATTTTGGCAAATCGCGTTCGTGGCTTCATCACAAGATGTCGCAGACAGATGTCAACGGGAATGGCAAACCGGCAGATTTTACAGAAGAGGAGCGCTTAAAATTGAAAAAATCACTTATCGATCTCTCTGACCGGATCAGGGATGTTGCAGAAAAGATATGATTTCCCGGAATAGTTCTATTTTTTGACACAAGGCGTCGCCGGGGACGTCGGAGCGCGGGAGTCTGCTGGCTTCCGCGCTTTTTAATTGTAAAGCCCGGCGACGCTTGAGGCGTGCCGGACTGTATGTTTCATGCGGGCAGCGAGGTCATTCGCCGTCATCGGGCGCGTCCATGGCGGCGGCATCGATCTCGTCGGCGTGCGCGTCAAGACGCCGGGCGATGTGCCGGAATGCCTCGGCCAGCTGGTGGTATTCCTCCTCGGTAAACGACTTCTTGCGGTTCAGAACCATGCAGCCATTGATTTTCTGTGACAGCCAAGCCCTCGTTTTGCCGAAATACTGAGACGCGAGTTCTGACTTATTGATAAGACCTTCGAGTTCGGAAAAGGCGACTTCCGTAGCGCCTATTTTGTCGATGATGCATTGTCTGCGGTGTTCCTCATGTTTCTGAGGATTGAATATTTTACGTGTTCCCAAATACATATATCAGAAAATTATTGTAATTTTGCCCCCGGAGAGTTCCGGGGGCGTTGGTTAATCTGTGTTAAGCAGGTTGTATAACAAACCTTCGATCTTTCTTATCCTTGATTGGTTAGATTTCGTTTCAATTAGTGCCAACTTCCTGAAAATGATTCTAATCAATCTTTCTTTTTTGTCATTTCATCTTACGCCTCTTTTATTGTTTCGTGCCGCAGGATTCTATTCGCTGTCATCGGGCGCGTCCATGGCGGCGGCATCGATCTCGTCGGCGTGCGCCTCAAGACGCCGGGCGATGTGCCGGAATGCTTCCGCGAGCTGATGGTATTCCTTTTCCGTGAATGCCTTCTTCCTGTCCAGAACCAGACAGCCGTGTAATTTTTGCGACAGCCATGCATGCGAACGGTTGAAATACTGGTCTGCGAACTGGGTTTTGTTTATCAAACCGCAGAGCTCGGAAAAAGCAATGTCCACGGCGCCTGCTTTGTCCACAAGATCCATCGCCCTGAGTTTCTCATATTCTTCCGGATTTTTTATTTTTGCTTTGCCTAAGTACATATTTTTTGGTAATTTTGCCCCCGGTGGGATTCCGGGGGCAGGTTAATCACTTTCTGCTTAATAATTCGAAGAGAATTCCTTGAATCTCATTGTTTAAAGATTGATCGCCGGTGGCTTCCATAATTTCCAGATATCGAAGAGCTTTTGCGATCAATCTTTTTTCTTCCTTAGTCATTTCATCATTTACACCTCCTTTCCTTTTGATATTACAAAGATAATAAAAATGTTTATATTTACCAAATTATTACTGTTATATTTTTACATAATTCAATATATTATTCATTGATAAGTTGTAAGTAACGTCATTGTTCCCGACTCCGGCCACGACGATATTTACAATTGAAAAAATAGGATTTCTTTTGGTACTGTCGATATTTTAGATTAAATTTGCAGTGCGAAAACATTTGATGGTTGATCCATTCCGCTGGGCATCGGTTATTGCTCGACATACAGACGGGCTTTTTTTATGTCCGTACATATACCAGCTACGGCTGTCATATCCAAATAAACTTGCTCTTCGGAGTGGGCCATTAGATGTTTTCGCGAACGGGATATGACAGCCGTTTTTCTGTCTAATCGCGAAAATATCTAATGGCAATGAAAACCATCGAGATCAGGGCTACCGGAACGCCCTCAATTTCCGGAACCGTAAAGAGAACAGTGGAGCGTATCGCATCGATGCGCGTGACCATCGCCGCCATCGGGGCGGCTGTATGCTATGCCGGCACCGCCGCCGGATCTGATCCGCTGATGTATGCCGGAGCGTTCGTCGCGCTCTGCGCCATCCGAACTCTGGCCGGAACATCTCCGGAGAAAGGAGGCGCGCGATGAACGACAGCCGCCCGACATTTCCGGCAATTGTGCCCGACACGCATCCTGACCATCTTCTCCCCGCATACGACATGAGCCTCGTCATGGAGGCACTCAGTCCCCACAGTTCCGAAGAGATCGCCGACGCGCTGGCCGAGGCAGTGATGATAGTCACCGACGCCATGATCTCGGGCAAACACCCGGCAGACTCCGAGCGCAGGTTCTATCTCTACATACTCCGCAAACTCTACCGTGCCTTCCACAAGTCGGAGACCGATCTCGAGCTGCTGCACGAGCGCCTCAGCCGACAGCAGACCACAGACACCGGCATGTTCTCGCCACACATCGAGGAAGTGCCCTACTGAAAACAGACAACACATTTTTTAAGACAACCCGACCGGACTGCGCTGTGAAGCGCGGCCCGGTATTCGGTTTCAGATAAAAAACTGTGGCCGGAACACTGTCATATGTTGAAATAAATGCGTATCTTTGTCGAGACCGGAACGTTACGCACAGACCGGGGACATTACACAACTGCAATTACTGACACTCAAATCTGATAGATATGCTCACATCATTGTCGATCCTCATACTCATAACGTTCATAGTCATAGCCGTCGGCAAACTTTGTTCCGCATCCGGAGATACTGCCGAAAAAGAAGTCGACCGCGCGGAGGAGCAGCTGGTGATTTCCCCGGCCACCCAGCAGAAAATGCAGCAGATCCGCGAAAGAATCGACCGTCTGACACAAGAGATCGAGGAGGAGAAAGCCCGGGAGCGCGAATATGAGCGGCTAAAAGCCGAGACCGAAGAGAACGATCGGCTCATAGCCGTTCTCGAGCGGATTACCGCGCAGGAGCAAAGCGATGAGGCTCCCTCTCCGGAGCCGGATCTTCTTAAAGACATATCACAAAACTGAGATCAGGACAGCCCCCTTGGGTTGTCTTTTTTTCTGCCCGGCCTCTGACATAACTTCGCCATGAATCAACAAAGACATTTATGGCAGACATTACGACCAGGGCGTCGGTCGAACTGATCGTCAACGGCAGGAACGCCCGCAAAGAGCTTGACGATCTCCGTAAGCGGACCGAAGAAGCCCGCAAGGAGATGGACCGGCTGGCCGAGGCCGGCGACAAGAAGGGGGCGCAGAAGAAAGCCCGCGAAATCCGCGCCCTGCAGAACGAGATGCGGCGGCTGCAGAGCAGTGCCGAATATTTCGGCCAGACGCTCCAGATGCTCGACAAAGCGAGCCTGAAGGATCTCCGCGCCACACTCCGCTATCTGACACGCGAGCTGGAGGGGATGGAACGAGGTTCGGAGCAATGGAACCGGCAGGCAGAACTGATCAGGCGCGTCCGCGCGCAGATCGACTCGGTCAACGCCGCACTCCGCGCACAGCGCGAGGAGACACAGACGCTCCGCGACGTATTCCGCAAATGGCAGACGGCCATTGTGGCCGGCTACGCCATGGCCGCCCAGTACGTCACGCGGCTCATGTCGGTGAGCCGGGAGGCAGCAGATGCCTACGCCTCGATGCATCAGGAGATGGCCAACGTGCGCAAATACACCGGCATGTCGGAGCAGGACGTCGACGCGCTCAACAGCGACTTTCTCAAGATCGACACGCGCACCTCGCGCGAGGAACTGAACCGGCTGGCACAGGAAGCCGGACGCCTCGGAAAGACATCGCGCGAGGATGTGCTCGGTTTTGTGCGTGCCGCCGACAAGATCAACGTCGCACTCGACGACCTCGGCGACGGCGCGACTCTGACACTCTCGAAACTCACCGGCGTATTCGGCGACGAGAAGCGTCTCGGCACCGAGAAAGCACTGCTGTCGGTCGGTTCAGTGATCAACGAGCTTTCTCAGAACTGTGCCGCCTCCGCTCCATATCTGGCCGAGTTCGCGAGCCGCATGGGCGGCGTCGGCGCACAGGCCGGAATGACCGTGCAGCAGATCATGGCGTTCGGCGCGGTGCTCGATTCGAGCAATCAGGCGGTGGAGGCATCGTCGACGGCACTGCAGCAGGTGATAGTAAGGCTGCTTCAGGATCCGGCCAAATACGCAAAAGTGGCCGGACTCGACGTGAAGGAATTCTCCGATCTGGTCCGCACCGACATGAACGCCGCCGTGATCGAGCTTCTTGAGACGCTTAAGAAAGCCGGGGGAATGGCTGTGCTCTCCCCGATGTTCAAAGACATGGGAGAGAACGGATCGAACTCCATCAAGACGCTCGCGTCACTGGCCGATCATATCGAAGAGGTGAAGGCCCAGCAGGAAGCCGCCAATGTGGCTTTTGCGGAGGCCACATCGATCGACAATGAGTTTGAGGTGCAGAACACGACAGTCCAGGCGTCGCTCGACAAACAGAAGAAGCGTATAGCCGAACTCCGTGTCGAGCTGGGAGAAAAGCTGCTCCCCGCAGTCCGTCTCGCCAACTCCTCGGCTGAGGTGTCGCTTAAGGTCATGAATGCCACAATCGGTTTCATATCCGAACACAAAGCGGCTCTGGCCAGTCTCGTTGCAGCTCTGGTATTATACCGCGTGGCAGTTTCAGCCGTGACCATAGCCACGAAGACGGCTGCCGCCATGGAGGCCGGGTGGAACGTGATCCGCAACACCGGACGCGTGATAACCGTGGCATGTTCATATGCCTACTACACACTGACAGGGAATATAAAAAAGGCAACAGCCGCACAGCGTATGTTCAACAAGGCCTTCAACAGTTCCGTATGGGGCGTTGTCATCACTCTCATATCCCTTGCCGTTGCAGAACTCATCAGTTATATCAGCAAGACAAACAAAGCCCGCGAAACGGAGCGCGAGCGAGCCAAGGAGGCGCGGAAATATGCTGAAGAGGCGGAAGATTACTCAAAACGGGCTGCTGAACTTTGTGCCGAAGAGACCAGAAAACTCAAAAGCCTGTATGAGGCCGCGACTGACGAGACACGTGCCAGAGAGGCACGCGTTGACGCGGCTAAAAAACTTATCGCCACTTATCCGGAGACATTCTCCAACTTCAATACCGAACAGATCATGATCGGAAAGGCCCGTAAGGCATACGATGATCTCACAGCCTCGATACTGCGCAACGCACAGGCCAAGGCAGCCGCCGAAATTGTGCGAGAGAATGAGAAAGAGATCCTGATGTTGCAGAATGAACGCGACGAGTATTCTCTCGAGAGAAAGGAAGCCTCGGCTGAAAGAGACAAGATCAGGGCGAGAAACCGGGCATCGGACGCCCGCGCTTCCAGTGCAGCAGAGACCATGACCGGTGCTATCGCCATGTCGGGATCTCCGGCATCATTCGCCCGTGAATCGACTGCCGCCGCTGATGAAAGGGTAAGAGAGGCTACTGCGGAAATGAACTCCCGTCAGGAGAAGATCAACATAAAGCGCAATGCCAATAACAAACTCATAGCCCGATTCAAAGACAACAGTACATTCGAGGCGGAATTCACCAGGAACACAGGGATAGAAGTGGAAGATCCGGAGGAAGATCCGAATCCCTACACTTCGAAGACCCTGTCGGAGAAGGAGCGGAAGAAAGCCGAGGCGGCGGCCAGACGTGCGGCGGCAAAGGCACGGAAGGAGTTCAAGGAGGAACTTAATTCTGTCAAAGGTGACTGGGAGGCGGCTGACGCCGGAAATATCGCCGAATATTCGCAGGGTCTGAAGTCCTGGACCGAGTTCCTGACCGAGAAACACCGGCTGCAAGAGAAGTTCTACGATGACCAGATGGCCGTATTCGAACGGCATAACCTGCAGGAGGATGAGGATTATCAGGAACTGCTGAAGAAAAAGGAACAGCTCAATGCCGACTGGCTCAAACGCAAGACCGCCATGACCGTTGACGATGCGAAGCTCGCTCAGAAAGCCGAGGAGGTACAGGCGCAGATCGATTTCTCCACGCCAGGGAACGCTCTCTTCCAGAAGGAGGAGGCTCTGCAGATCCGGCTCTTCGACATCCGGATCAAGTATCTCCGCAAGATGCGCGAGGCTTACAACCGCGATTCCGAGGAATACCACAATCTTTCGGTGCAGATCACCGAGGCCGAACAGCAGGAGAAACTGCGACTCGGCAAGAGATATGCCGAACTCGTGGCGAAATATTCTACCGAATATCAGAAGAAGTCGGCGAAGGAGCAGCTCGATTATCAGATTCAGATGCTTACGGTTCTGCAACAGACCGGACAGCTCTCGATGAAGGATTACATGAAGGCCGTGGCCGCTTTGCGTAAGGAAACCATTGAAGACCAGCTGCCGGAATCAGCCCGCAAGACAGAATCTGCCGAGAATGCCGACAGCCGCGCGATGAAGAAGGATCTTGAGACAATCAAGGCGAATTTCGACGCCCGGCTCATGACCGAAGAGGAATATCTCAAAGCCCGCGACCGTATCGAGGATTATTATCAGAAGCGGGCCCTGGAGCGTGCGCGCCAGTCTGCCGACGGTTTCGGGGCGATGGCCATTGAAATATACCAGGCTTTCAAGGCTCTTGCCGAGGATGGAGATGACAATATGTGGTCAAAAATTGGTAATGCCGCGCAAGCGACATACGCGCTGATCAGCGCGGCCATGTCGGCTTATTCAGAATACTCACAGGCCGAACTCGACCTGCAGGTGGCGCGTGTCGAGAAGCGTTACGACCGGGAGTATGCTCTGGCCGAGGGGAACGTATACAAACAGAAACAGGCCGAGAAAAAGAAGCAGAAAGAGATTGCCAAGGCCAAGAACGACGCGAACCGCAAACAGTTCGCCATGTCGGTGATTTCGGCTGTGGCACAGACCGCCATGAACGCCATCAGCGCGTATGGCGCAGGTCTTCAGGTCGGCGGTCCCGCCGGTCTGGTGCTCGCCCCGATCGCAGCGGCCATGGCCATTGCCGCCGGCATGATCCAGATCGCGACTCTGCGCAAACAGCAGCAGGCCTCGGAGGCGCAGGGTTACATGCAGGGAGGATTCACGCCCAAGGGACGCCGCGACGAACCTGTCGGCGTGGTGCATGCCGGCGAGTGGGTCGCACCTCAGGAAATGGTGAACTCTCCGGCCACGCGCCCGATCATCAACATGCTCGAGAACGCGCGACGCAACAACCGCACGCCGTCGATAAGCCATGCCGACGTGTCGGCGGCCATATCCGCTCCGGCGGCAGCCGCCCGGGCAGCCTCCCGCCCTGTCGTGATCGAGTCGCCGGCGCAGCAGCCGCAGCAGCCTGATCCTGCCCTCGCCTCGACTCTCGACCGACTGAACGAACGGTTGTCTCAGCCGTTCGTGACCGTCAACACCGTGACCGGTGATCACGGATACCGTCAGGCAGAGGAGGAATATGACCGGCTCATGAGAAACAAGTCTTTCCGCTAAGCCCCATTCATCATTAATCATTCATCAATCATCATGTTCGCACAATTTAACTGGAACGCTTCCGGATACTTCCGGAAACTTACCGAAACAAACCTTCTTGCCCGTCAGTCGGGAATGCGCTTCTCTCTCGTCTCCGGACTCCAGGGCCTCGAGGATGCTATATCGACAATGCAGGATTCTGTCGGTTTCGTATGCCTCGCCGAGTCTTCCGACGGCGTGGCGTCGATCGACATCTCGCCCAACTCCCGGCGAGTCAAGACGCTTTTTCTCGCGCTGAGGCATGCGGAAAACGACATGCCGGCCCGCGAGGACGCTCTCGAGAGGATCAGAGAGATCTTCCGCCAGTTCCTCTCCCATCTGCTCAGGGAGAGAACCAGGCTCCACACGCAGGGGATCTATCTTGATCCGGAGATCCCGTTTCACGAGATCGAAAGCTATTTCGCATCCGGATGCGCGTGCGCGTATTTCCAGATATCGTACTCCACGGCCTTTGACCTCAGATTCGACAAATCGCAATGGACAGAGTGAACGACACCGCTGCAGCCCAACAGCAGCGATATGAGTATGTGACGGCGTTCAACCGCACGATGATCGAGATCTGGAAGGAACAGATGGTGAAACTCGGCGTGATCGGCAAGGGACATCTTTACGGTTCGGTCAGACTTGTGAATGATGACCGCAACGATAAAGTGACCGCGATCATGCTGGAATGGAAATTCTTGGACTACGGAGTCTATCAGGACCGCGGCACCGGGCGCGAGACTCCGCGCGGAAATCCGGGCGACATAGGCCGCGCCAAAGTGCGCGAGCGGCGTCCCTGGCTCTCGAAGAAGTTCTACTCTTCATATTGCCGGATCCGCGACTTCTTCGCCGACAATCTCGGCAGGGAGTTCTGCGCGGCAGTCCCCCGGATTCTCGGTTCTACCGGTTTTTAGTGTCTTTCTCCGGTCGCTCCGGAGGCGTTATCTTCGCCTCCGTATCACTAACCTGCAATTTTATATCATCATGACAAGCCATCTTAAACAGGAATTCGACAAGCTCTCGATCAAGGAGCTGATCACGTTCTCGCTCGCTGTCTGCTGCATGGTGGCCGCCACGGTGGCCATATTCCTGGGACTTTATATCCCGCCGCGCGGCGAGGTGCATGCGTCGGTGCTGACTTATTTCGGCATTTCGTCGGCGTTCTGCGGTTCGCTGCTCGGCATATCGGCGCATTACTCAA
This sequence comes from uncultured Muribaculaceae bacterium, assembly GCA_947176745.1. Lineage (GTDB taxonomy): Bacteria > Bacteroidota > Bacteroidia > Bacteroidales > Muribaculaceae > Lepagella. The sequence goes on along the minus strand of CAMWRV010000007.1, from coordinate 48,290 downwards.
GCGAGCTTACAAAATTCAAGACTTCGATTACAGAACAGATCTCAAACTCGACTGCATCATGACCACCGAACAGATAAGCCAGGCCATCGCGGCGTTCCGGAAGGTTGTCACTCCCGACGCCATTTCCCCCGACATGCTCGGGGCTCTCCTTCAGGGAATCTTCGGACGCGTCCCGGCATCGATATCATGCGACGCCGGAGAATCAGTCTTCACGCTGACTCTCACCGGAGCAGACGGCCAGTCGATCGGACTGTCGCTGCCGAGAGCGATGCCAAACCGCGCCGGAATACTGACCGGCGGCCAGTATAACAATTTCTATACTGCGGCTGTTGACGCGCGGCACGCGATCGAGTGGCTCAACGAATTCAAGACTGAGACCGCCGGAAAATTCGATGACGCATGGGAGATCATCAACGAGAACCGCGATGACCTCCGCATCGAGACTGCAGACCGCCGCGCCGGAGACGATGAGGTCCGCGACTATGTTGACAGCAGTTGTCAGACTCTCGACCGGAAGATCGACACCGCTGTCGCTCTCCGTGACGCTCTGTTTGACGATCTTTTCCGCGCTGCCGTCGGGAACATGGGATATATCTCGGCCTCGCACTGCGAGGATGACGGCACGCCGTCGCCCTACTGTCTCAACGGCCTCTGGCTGACCTATGAAGAGGCTGTGGCCGTGTATGCAGCCGGGGCGATCGGATCGCGGTTGTGCGGGCATTTCTATGAATACCGTCAGATCCGGACGAACCTGCCTCCTCTGGTGATGGGCTGCCTGACCAACAAGGAAGATCCGGCGTTCGACTGCCCGAACCTCTGCGCCAATTCGACGATCGAGGTGCTGAACCTCAATACTTACCGGGGCATGGATCTGAGCGTGTCGAATTCATTCTTCATGATCGATCCCGCCGTCATGGAGCGCGACGCCGATATGTCGATGATCGGCGACTGTCCGCAGCTCCGCGAGGTGACGGGCATCATCAACCTGCAGAGGCTCACCGGCGATATCGGACGCCGCATCATCGGCGACTGTCCGGCTCTTGAGAAGATCCGGCTGGAATATCTGAAAGGCTCGATCGACCTGTCGGGCGCGCCGATGCTGTCGGCCGATACGATCCGCATGCTGATCGAGGGGGCGCGAAACACCGGGCCGATCACCGTCAAGGTGCATTCCGGAATCTACACGAAGCTCACGCGTCATCTTCTCGAGCCTGACGGAACTGTCGGCAAGAATGACGGATGGGGCGATCTGTATGAGCTCGCCGAAGGAAAGAAAATAACATTCCTCTCAGCATAAGACAATTGGCATCGATCATGGAAATACGTAAAATAAACAGCATGTCGGACTTCGACGCGATTCTGCGTCTCTCCGACTGCGAGGGAAATGAAATAGGCTGGCCGGAGTGCGACTGGAGGGCGGAGTTCTTCACTGCCTCCGGCGTCGGGATATACCGCGCCTCCTGCATCGGCGGTGAGTGCCGGAACTGCTTCAACGACGGCGGGCGGATACATGTGGTGTTCAAGGATCACCGCATGGGTGTCGGCACGCTTCAATGCCGCCTGACGCTCGATCTGCCCGACGGCATCTATCCCGACGGCATACGGCGCGACGTCAGTCCCGCGCCGCTGGGCGTGGAGCTTGTGAACGGAGCGGGCGACTGCCCGCGTGACATCACGCTCGATCTGACGCTTCCGGTGGTCTATCTGACGGCCTATGATCTGGCCGTCCGCGCCGGATACGCCGGCACGCTCGCGGAGTATATCGGCTACGTCAACCGCTTTCCGCAGGTGGTCGAGACCTCGGAGATGCTGGGGCGCATGCTGTCGGATCTCGACGACGGCAAGGCGCGGATCGCCGACGCGCTGACACGGCAGGGCGAGCCGACCGACCGCTCAGAGCCTATGGCGGCCATGGCCGACAAGGTGCTCGGGCTGCGGCTTGCCGTGCCCGGAGAGCCGGGAGTGATCGACCAGAGCGGCGGCGGCAGACTGGAGCACACCGACCTGCTCAACCTGCTTCGCAACAGTGTGCGTGCCGCCACGCCCTTCTGCTACGGCGTGCGTCACGCGCTCAACTCCGTGACGCTGATGGGCGCCGACGCCTATCTCTGTTCCGACGGATTCTTCACCGAGGCGGGGGGAGTGCATGAGTTCTCCGGAGGGGGCGACAGGTGGATCATCTACTACTTCCGCAACGCCGACTACATGGTGACCGCGCCGACGCCCTGCATCGAGATCGTCGCTCTGAACGGACGTCCGCAGTTCGAGCTGTCGGCGGTGACAGTGCCGACGGTGCGAAGCTACACCGACGAGAAGTATACACTGGAGGCCGCGTCGGGCTACGCGTTTGGCGCGACCGCCGAGATCTCGCTCGCCGGGACCACTTTGATAAAGCGGCAATTTGCGAATGTCCAAATCGTATTGCAGTCGTTGATGCTTCCTGACCTGGAGGAGTGCGGAACAATGTTGATTTATAACTGTAACACAATGAAGACAATTTCTTTCCCTTCGCTGAAGAGAGTTACAGGCTCAACAGGAATTGTATATACTTGTTCCGGGATAACGGAAGTGAACACGCCCTCTCTCGATGAGATCTCCGGGGGAAGTCTTGTAACGACTATGTCGGCATTGCGCCGACTTGAACTGCCGTCGTTACGGAGAGTTTCCGGCGGTCATATCGCACACAATTGCGCCGCTCTGACGGAACTGTCACTGCCGGTTCTGGAGGAGATCACGGGCGGAACATCGGTCAATATATGTCACGCGCTTGAAGAAATCGATTTTCCAGCGTTGCGGAGCATTACCGAAGGTTCGTTGGTCAGCGGCGCCAACTCGCTTGTACGGATCGGATTGCCGGCACTCGAAAGCATTACGACAAAGAACACTACAACAAAGATAAACTCATGCCCGGAGCTTGAAGAGATTGAATTTCCGTCGCTGAAGACCGTCACGATCGGAACAGTTCAGATGAATATTATCGGCACATGCACGAAACTTTCGAGAGTCAGTTTCCCGGCTCTTGACTTTATCGGCGGCGGAGACCGGAAGAATATGATGATTGTCTACGGAGCAGCCAGTCCTCATCTTGTGGTCGATCTGCCGGTGTGCCGGAGTTTTGCCGCTTCCTGTTACGGCGCGGACGGTCATGTGGTGGAACTGAGGTTTGGCGCGGCGATACAGAGTATCTGGGTCTATCTGTCTGTGCGGACCACGATACTGAGGCTGTCTGTAACGGAAGGTGCGGTAACTTCGATTGATACCAACTGGGGCGGTTCAAACCCTCTGGTCTGGGACGAGGAATCGCTTCACGAGACTCTCCGGCGTCTGGGCGACAACACGGAAGGCGACACACTCGCCATCAAGATCGGCGCGGCGATGATCGCGCTGCTTTCCGAGGAGGAGATCGCCTCGGTCACGGCGAGAAACTACAGTCTGAGTTAAATCATGTAATCATCAATTCATATGGAATGCAAGACAAAAAACGTGGCCGTCCGTGTGCTGGAGGCCACTCCGGGGCATAAGCTCCACAGAAAATCGGAATCCTTGGACTCGGCCTATTTCACGGATCGTGTGTATCTGGGAGCAGGCGACTCGCCCGACAATTACACCGAGGTCTCCGAGGCCGAGGCCGCAGCAGAGATCCGCCGCCGCGAGGCCGAGAGTGAATCCTGTGGCTGATCCGGGAAGAAAAAAGCCCCCGGTGGACAGTCGGGGGCGGAGAGATGTATTTAGAGTTTAGAAGCGGCAACACTTATGCGGCGGGCGAGATCATTGAGAGAGTCTTTCAGTTGTCTGGCCTCGGATTCAGTGAAGCCACCGTCCGAACCGTCGCCCTTGATTCCGTCAAGCTTATGATAAAGCCATGAACTTGATTTCCCGAAATAGGTGCGCGCGATCTCTCTCCATGAAACCGCCACCAGAATGTCGGACAGGCGGGATTTGGCATCCGACACCGCAATCTCTTTAGTGTTCATATCAAATCGGTTTAAAATGGTTTATTCCCAAATATTTCGAGTTTCAAAGCAACCCCCGCAAGGGGTGCGGAGGTCGCTTCTAAACTCTACGGCAGATCGGTCAGCTCATCAAAAAGTTGCTGGGCGTAATACAGAAGATTCGGGTAACTGTCCGGGAACCCCCTTCTGTAATTCCTGATCGCCGCTATGAGTTCTTCTTCTTTAGGTGTTAATTTTTCCATTTCAATAGGATATGAATTAAACATTGACTGAGTAAGAACTCACTACAAAGTTAATACATATTTTCGTATAATACAAATTTTCGTACTAAAAAGTTCATAGATCATGTTAAGAAAGAAATCTATCGACACAATCATGATCCACTGCACGGCCACGCCGCCGCGCAGGGAGGTAAGCGTCAAGGAACTTGACGCCTGGCACAAGGCGCGGAACTTCGAGCCTTACACCGATCCGAAAACCGGAAAGAAGACATATGCGGGATATCACCTGCTTGTGCATATCGACGGTTCATATGAGCGGATCAGGCCGGATGATCACCGGGGACAGCATTGCACGCAGAGCGACATGAACAACCGCGCCGTAAGCATTTGCTATGTGGGCGGGGTTGACAACAACAACAAGCCATGCGACACGCGCACAGAGGCTCAGAAACGCACGTTGCTCTCTCTGGTAAGGACTATGCGGACCAGATATCCGGGCGCGCAGATCGTGGGGCACAGGGATTACGCGCCGAAAGCCTGTCCGAGTTTCGACGCCAAGACTGAATACCGGAATATATAACCGTATTTATGAGACGCAGGAATTACAATATTTATGTCGATGCGGCGGTCAGGCTGCTGGTGCTCTCTTTAGGCGCGATGCTGGCTCTCGGTCTGCTGGCTGCTCTCTGCTCATGCAGGACATGCCGCGAGAGTGTCAGCATGAATTCCATCGAGCGCATCGAGGGGGCTGACTCGCTGCTGCGTGTCCGGTGGCGGATCGATTCGGTGCATATCACTGATTCTGTAGTGACTGTGATCCGTGGGGATACGGTGACGACCGACAGATGGCATAGAGAATACCGCGACCGTCTGCGTGTCGATACGCTCGAGCGCGTGAAGTGGCGGACGATATGCCGGACACGCACCGAGACGGTCAGAATCACCTCCCGCCCCACTCTGCGGCAGCGCATGGCCGATGCGGCCTGTGCAGCTTTGGCATTGGTCGCCGCAATTGCCGGCGTCAGGTGGATCATCCGCGCCGTAAGACGCCGCAGACAAATCCCCTGACACGGTAGATATCAATAGAATCCGAGGCCCGGCAGTACCGTATCTGCCGGGCCTCGCCATGCATATTCCGCAATGTTCCGGAGGGGTCGGAAAGCCGGGATGATCAGGCGATGGGGGGCTGGTCTGTGTGATATTACAGCCTCGAAAAAATACAACGGATGTTAATTGCCTGAAAATCAGACTTCATATTCTTTAATTCCTTTACAACTGGAAATTTCCAGTCGTTCCGGAGGCTGTTTTCCAGACCTAATTTCCGGTTTTTACAGTATTTTACAATACAATTCCGAACAGGAAATTAAATTTCTTAAAAATAACAAATATGTCATAAAAAAATTGTTTATATTACAAATATGTTATATCTTTGTAGTGCGAAATCAAACGGTTGACACAAATAATGAAATGGTCTGAACTGATTAAAATCGCAGAGGCTCATGGATATAAATTCGTGGGTCATGGAAAAAAGCACGACCGCTACCGCAACCCTGAAACCGGGGATACAATAATGGTTGAGCGGCATGGTTCTCAGGAGATCCGAAAGGGACTGTATTTATCCCTTAAAAAGCGGATCGGATTCTAGGACAAGGAGGGGCGGAGGCCCGCCCCTCTTTGAAGTTTATTTGTAATCTTAAATTCGTAACATATGGAGGTAAGTATTGAAAAACAGTCAGACGGCAGTTATATAGCCTATAACACGACCGGAGACAAGGTGTCTATAATAGGCACAGGCGATACCGTAAAAGAAGCCAAGGAAGATTTTTTCAATTCTGTTAAGGAAGTCCGTGGAGATTACGTGGATAGGAGCGAAACCGTTCCTGCTGAATTGGACGAATCTGTGGATTTCAGGTTTGATCTTTCATCACTGTTTGAATATTATTCAATTTTCAATGTCAGTGCGCTCGGTAAGTATCTCGGCATCAATCCCGGCTTGATGAGACAATACAAGAAAGGAGATACCCCGATATCCGATGTGCAGTTGTCTAAGATCGAAGACGGAATTCACCGACTCGGCAAGGAACTGGCCGCTTTGTCACTCGTTTGATTTCGCAATCCGACAGAGTGCGCGGTTTGGAGGCTGTGTCAAAGAGGCTGTGCCTATTGACACAGCCTCTTGTCTGTTTCTTACGAAATTCCGGTTTTTAGGTTTGAGAGGTCATTCGCTGTCATCTGGTGCGTCGATGGCGGCGGCATCGATCTCGTCGGCGTGCGCTTCGAGACGCCGAGCGATGTGCCGGAACGCCTCGGCCAGCTGATGGTACTCAGCCTCGGTAAACGACCGCTGTCTGTCGCACACCGTGCATCCGTTCAGCTTTTGAGAAAACCAGCCTCCGGAGCGTTTAAAATATACCTCTGAGATCTTGGATTTGTTGATCATACCGTCAAGTTCAATGAATGCAGTCCAGACAGCACCGGATTTTTCGCTCACCAGTTCCGCCCGACGGTATGCCGGATCACACAATTGTTCAAATGTGGGTTTTTCGTTTGTCATGATTATTTTGTAATTTTGCCCCCGGTTCATGTTCCGGGGGCATTATCGGGATCGTCGATGGCGGCGGCATCGATCTCGTCGGCGTGAGCTTCGAGACGCCGGGCGATGTGCCGGAATGCCTGTGCCAGCTGATGGAACTCCTTTTCCGTGAATTCTTTCTTGTGGTTATGGAGGGTGCAACCGTTGAGCTTTTGCGACAGCCATGCTTGCGAGCGGTTGAAATACTGGTCGGCAAGTTGAGTTTTGTTGATGAGCCCTTCAAGCTCGACGAATGCATTCCACACGGCTCCGCTTTTAGTGCCGATTACATTGGCACGGTGATGCTCATGTTTGGCAGGATCGAAAATTTCTCTTTTTCCTAAATACATATCAGATAAATTTTGTAAATTTGCCCCCGGACTTCTCCAGGGGCTTTCGTTCTACATGTTTCTTAACTCGTTAAGTAATCCCCTTATTTCGGAGATCCTGCGGTGATTGGAGCGGTTTTCAATGAGATCAAGCAATATGAAAATCATTTCAATCACCGTTTCTTTTCTTTTCATTTCATCTTACACCTCCTTTCTTGTTTTACATTACAAAGATAATAAAAAGAATAATAATAAGCAAATCATTAACGCATTTTTTGAACTTTTTTAAGTTTTATTTGCTCGCCTCAAAACTTTTCATTAGTTTTGCAGTGCTAAAACAATTATAGGTGATTTCACCTCCGCTGAGCATCGGTTATTGCTCGACATACAGACGGGCTTTTTTTATGCCCTTACATATACGGCCATGCGGCTGTCATATCCATCATTTACATGCTCTTCGGGGTATTGCCTATGATTGTTTTAGCGAACGGGATATGACAGCCGTTTCTCTGTCTATTCGCTAAAGCAATCATAGGCAATGAAAACCATCGAGATCAGGGCTGCCGGAACGCCCTCAATTTCCGGAACCGTAAAGAAAACAGTGGAGCGTATCGCATCGATGCGCGTGACCATCGCCGCCATCGGGGCGGCTGTATGCTATGCCGGCACCGCCGCCGGATCTGATCCGCTGATGTATGCCGGAGCGTTCGTCGCGCTCTGCGCCATCCGAACTCTGGCCGGAACATCTCCGGAGAAAGGAGGCGCGCGATGAACGACAGCCGCCCGACATTTCCGGCAATTGTGCCCGACACGCATCCTGACCATCTTCTCCCCGCATACGACATGAGCCTCGTCATGGAGGCACTCAGTCCCCACAGTTCCGAAGAGATCGCCGACGCGCTGGCCGAGGCAGTGATGATAGTCACCGACGCCATGATCTCGGGCAAACACCCGGCAGACTCCGAGCGCAGGTTCTATCTCTACATACTCCGCAAACTCTACCGTGCCTTCCACAAGTCGGAGACCGATCTCGAGCTGCTGCACGAGCGCCTCAGCCGACAGCAGACCACAGACACCGGCATGTTCTCGCCACACATCGAGGAAGTGCCCGTCTGAAAACAGACCACACATTTTTTTAAGACATACCGACCGGACTGCGCTGTGAAGCGCGGCCCGGTATTTTTTGTACACATCATGGAGGTATCTTAACAGAAGCACGTGCTCATCATGGAGGTATCTTCATATTTTTCTTTTCAGATCCCCCGCACCCCCTTTATAAAGGGAAGTTCGGCGCAGTGCTTTCGGACTGGCTGACGCGCCGGAGTTCTCCAAAGGAAAAAGAAAAAGTACTCACGCCCCGATTTCAGTACTGCGCCCGGGTGAGGTGGTCCGGAGGAGAGGGACTTTCTATGTTTCCGGGGAATGTCAATCGAGATGCCTCAAAAGAAAACTTAACCATCATTTCTATAATTATCAGATATTTATGAAGAGGCCGTACAATCTGTATATTTATTTTTTTTATTTTAAACTCTAAATAAGCAGCTAAAAGTACTTTAGTACTTTTACCCATTATCTTGCAGAGCGTCAGACAGTTGCAGCAGTACTGTTTTTCAAGGCCGAAAAGTGCTGGACGGTGCGCACAGTGCTTTAGTACTGATCGGCCTCTAAGTACTGTTCAGTACTAAAAAAAAGTGCTGCCATTCGGCATTGACTGTCAGAGTGTTAAGTGGTCAAAAAAGGCATCAGCACTTTTTTTCGGCCAAAAACGGCACCTTAGGGGGCTACCCTAAGACGAAAAAAACGGATGCGTTTTTTTCTTACCCATTAAGTTGCATTATATTAGTGCTTTAATGGGTAAGTTTGCACATTTTTTTGTATCTTTGCATTACCGAACGCTATCAGAAACACACCATGTCGAATATCACTTTCTCACTCAATCTTCCACCATGGCTCGCCCAATGGTACACCAACAGGTGCGGCGGAGGTTCTCCGCTGCGCCTTCCCAAAGGCTCGGTCGAGTCTACGATCGTGCAGCGTTTCTCCCGCAGGAAGTCAGAGGCCGACAGACCGGATTTTCCGGCTGCCGGAGCTCTGACCGTCGAGATCCCCGAAAACAAGGCCAAACCGGCCGAGATATATTCATATCTGCCCGATTCGGCAAAAGTCATGCTCGAGAAGTCAATCAGGTCGCAGTTCGACCTATGCCTCTTCGAGGATCTGATCAGACCGCTTTTCCCCGGAATGCTCAAACGTGACCTCATATATTCCTGGATGGAAAAGAACTGCATCGAGATCGACGAGACAAACTGGTTTGCCGTCGAAAAACGATACTCAAGACTTCGCCGACGAATGCTCTCCGACATCAGAGTGAAAAAAACACGAAAAAAACTTCGGAATAATCATCCGATTTCGCACGATGTAACGCTTGTAACGCCTGTAACGCTTGTAACGCACCGTGCGGAGAAACACACACAATCTTCAGATCATGGAACTTCCCGGAATAACATCAATCTATGCCCTGCCCGTCGCTTCACTGCCCGCCTATGTCAGAGAAATGAGCCTCGTCGGCATCCGTCCGCTTGTGGCCGGTAGCCTGATCCCGCTCTTCGTCGGTCCGGGCGCGACTGCATCAGACGAATGCGGCCAGACGCCCGAAGGAGCTACGGCCAAGACCACGCTTTCTTTCTCCGCCTCCGGATTCAATTTCAATCCGGCGGAAGAGACCGCTTTCGTGATCCTCGCCGCCGATGAACGCCTCTGGCTCGTCGGAGCGAAGGAACCTCCATTTCCAAAAGTCAAAGTCAAATCCGATCTTTCGACACCTGCCGACGGCAAGGCCGGAAAGACCTTTACGGTCGAATGGGCCTCCCGGATGATAGAGTGTGACGCGTTGCTGCCGTCTTTTTAAGGCTGTGACCGGAGCGTTAACTTTGCCGTATATCTCATTTAATCTGATATGGCAAAGTATAAACTTCACCTCAAAGGCTACGTCGGGGCGTCTGACTTCAACACTCGCGATGTCGACAAGTGTCTCCGTGAGAACGAAGACAACGATGTGGCCGTCCTGATCGATTCCACGGGCGGATCTCTCGCCACAGGTCTGTCGATCGCCGCCGCGTTCCGCAACCATGGCGCGGTCGATGTGCATTTCGTCGGTCTCAACGCGTCGGCGGCCACTGTCGCCTCGCTCGGGGCCAGGACTGTCACTATCGACCGAGGCGCGATGTATCTCGTCCACAAATGCTCTAATGTCGTTTTCGCCTGGGAGTCGATGAACGCCGACGAACTGGCGGACTATATCGACCGCCTGACCAAAAACAAGGAGGATCTCGACAAGATCGACAACAATGTCGCCGCTCTTTATGCGGCCCGTTGCCGTAAAGATCCGGCGGATCTGCTCGAACTCATGAAGAAGGGGGGATGGCTCAGCCCAAAGGAGGCTCTCGAATGGGGATTCGTCGACAAGATCACCGATTTCGAGACCGATGAGAGGGCGCGTGTCACCGCAGCTCTCGCAGAGGACCTGAAGGCAGCCGGCATTCCGGTGCCCGGAAAGGTCGAGAAGGAGGGAAAGGGGATCGCCTCGATCTTCACCGCCCTGCGCGACTTCATGAACTCCGGCAAACAGACAGCCCCGGTGGCCGGAGCTTCTGACACCGGCGCATCAGTTCCGGAAGATCCGGAGACCGGAACTTCCGGAGAATCCACACAGGCCGAAACCGCCGGCAATGCCGGAGAGGAAAACACACAGACACAGGCGGCAACGATCCCTAATGTGATCGAGGCGTCGGCCAAGCCTCCGAAGAATCAGGACGCATCTTCGGCTCTTTCTTCTTTCATCAGCACCAATGTCTCGGCCCGCGAGCTTTTCAACTCACTCCCCTGACACCGACAGCCACTAATTTACTTATCACTATCCAATACACACATCATGGAATTTCCTGAAGTTACACTCGAACAGCTCCAGCAGTCAGGTCACAAATACCGCAAAGATCTCGTGCGGCTTCCTGTCATCGCGCTTGAGCGTTCCACAAGATTCATGACCCTGCGAATGGGCGTAAGGGGAAAAGAGACCGTTTTCAATCCTGATTTCAATGCCGAAATGCAGCATTATGCCGTCGCCGAACGTCAGAAAGCCAAAGGTGACTTCCTGCCGCGAACGCTTGAGACTCATTTCGGCGCATGCTTCTTCGACTTCGATCCAAACAAGATCATCAAGTCGATCTTCGGCCATCAGGCATCTCAGGCCGGCGAGGGGGCGAAAAGCACGCCCGGAGCCCGCGAGGTGGCCGGTTCGGTGGTCAAGAATATCGGCAAGTCTCTCAATAAATGCCTCTTCAGTGCGAAGCTCGACGAGACCGGAAAGAAGACCTCAGATCTGTTCGACGGTTTCGACACGATCACCGAGAAGGAGATCGCTGCCGGAAACATCTCGGAAGAGAAGGGAAACCTAATCGTGATCGACACTCCGCTCACCGCGCAGAATGCCGGCGAGATCTTCAAGAAGGCTCTTTCCGCAGCATCCGACGAGCTCCGTGAGGAGGAGTCGTTCATCTTCTGCTCCAGAGCTCAAGCAGACGCCTACAATGAGAACTATCTGCTCACTCATCAGGGCATAAACTACAACAAGCAGTATAACCAGGCTTATCTCGAAGGCTCGGACGACAACATGACGTTCGCCCCCGTGGTCGGAAAGAAAGGCTCGCGCTACATCCACATCACGACCAAGGGAAACATGCTCGTCGGTGTCGACCAGATGTCTGACCAGGAGCGCGTCGAGTTCAACAAGTATGAGCCGAAGGTCGTGACCGGTGAACTATACTCTTTCTTCGGGGTGCAGTTCGAGTCGATCGCGCCGGAGCGTCTGCTGGTAATCCAGCTTCCCGAGGAGTGACACAATCAATCATGTGACATCTTATTTTTTTGATATGGAAAATCTGAATCTTTGCGACATCGTCCAGGAGTCGCTCGAATGGTGCGAGGGACAGAGCAGCTTTGCCGGCATGCAGCGCAGGGTGCTCTATACCGCCGCCTCAAATATCCTCTCGTGGCCGGAACGCGAGAAGACCGCTTCCGGAACTGAACTCGCAGCTTACAAGAAGGGCTCGTCGTTCGTGCTCAAGGCCGATAAGAAATGGTATTATATCGATATCCTGCCGCTCAAGTCGACCTCTACTTCAGAGGCGCAGGGCGAGTTGCCGTCCAGCTCGCAGCTCAACAAGCTGACGCTTGTTCATCCCGGAACCGGAGAGAAGTCGTCGAACGCGGCGGCTTACATCAACAATGTGCCATGTGTATTCCTCGTTGAGGACATGGACGGTAACTGGCGTGTATGCGGTTGCCGACGCTGGGCCGGCGAGATTAAGAACACCGTCGCCTCCGACTGGGGGCAGGGTTCTGCCGGAACGGCGCAGACCACTATTTCTGTCGAGGCTCCCGACACCACTCCTTTCCCCGTATACAAGGGGGATCTCGACGATGATCTGGAGGAGGCTGCCTGACGCATCCCCGTTGTCTTGAATCACGGCCCGGGCGGTGCCGGTCTTCCCGGCTGCCCGGGCCTCTTAATATTTACATCATGAGCAAATTCGACTTAGGTTTCACGCAGAAACTGCGTGACTGGATCAACAACGAAAACCGCGACTATGTCGCCGGCGTCATGCTTTTGTACAGACTCCGTGCGAATCCGGTGGAGTTTCGCCGACTGTCGGCTGATCCCGTCGCATACAAGGATTACATTTTCGCGCAGCTCAAGAAGTTCCTCGACTTCCGTACCGGCTCTGTCTCTCATCAGGAGGTGGCGGAGCGCATTTCAGTTGCCGACAGTATTGCCAGGGCTGCAGCCGCTGACTCCGCTGACTCCGGAGAGGGGTCGCGATCCGGTCGCCGTCATGATCATGACTCGCTGCCCGACGAGATCAAGAAGTGTTATGTTGACAATCTCGACCTTATGCGTCAGATCTCCGACAGGCACACCAAAATGAGACTCATCATTCAGTCTGACGCACCTTGCAAGGACGCAGACCTGCTGCCGTTTGCCGACGAGATTGTCAGACTCGACAAGATCCGCCTCGCGAACTGGAAGAAGTATGACTCTTACAGACCGGATAACCTATGAAACCGGGTCGTCCTGACGCAGTGGAGCTGTGCAGACGCTATCTTTTTGCAGACGCTAAGGATTTCCGAGATCAGGTCTGCAGTGCGGATTTTGAGAAGATCATCCGGTGTCGCGCCATGTATATGTGGCTGGTTGAGCAACCGTCGTCCAAGGACGCGGAGTTTGTGCAGGAGACGTGCGCCAGATTCCAGGTGTCGCGCCCGACGGCTTATTCAGATCTTGCGGTCATAAAGACATTGCTTCCGGAACTTTCGAAAACAGCCGATAAGTTCCACCGATGGCGATTCATAGAGATGATTCTGGAGACCTATGCGATCGCCAAGACAAAAGGCGATACGCGCACCATGGAGAAGGCCGCCGCCGATTATGCACGATACAACCGTATCGATGTCGAAAGGGAGGAGATCGATCTGGCCGCGATCGCTCCGCAGCCGTTTGTCCCCACCATGGATCCGCGTGTGCTCGGCATCGAGCCTATGCCCGATCTCAAGGAACGCAAACGCGCGATGATCGAGAAGTACTCCCGGGAGGTGGCAGACATTCAGGATATCGGTTTCGAGGAAATCGACCTCGCCGACATAACCGATATCTCAGGTATCGCCGACAAACCGCTCACACCCTGATCTGATTTCCACAAGGCATGAAAAACGAAGTCTATTTCAATGAGCCGCAGCTGCTCACCCAGTGGATCGCCGCCAATACTACGGTGATCGTCGCCGGACGCCGAACGGGAAAGACCGACTCTATCGCCGCGCCTTTCCTGCTCCGGTGCATCCAGAGAATGCCCGGATCAACCGGCGGTATTGTCGTGCCTACTTACAGGCACGGTCTGACGAACACGATCCCCGGCGTGCTGACTGCGTTCGCACGGTGGGGATACAAAGAGGGCGTGCATTATGTGGTCGGCAAAGTGCCGCCGAAGCATTTCAGACAGCCGATCATCAGACCTCGGTCGTTTGCCCGCGTCATTTCGTTCTGGAACGGTTCCGTGGCCGTGCTGCTCTCGCAGGACAGAACCGGAACCGCGAACTCGCTGACGCTATCCTGGCTGCTCGTCGATGAGGCTAAGTTCATCGATTACCGAAAGCTCAAGGACGAGACGATTCCGGCTAACGGCGGTATTAAGTCGTTTTTCGGAAAGAGGGCGTGCAACCATTCGCTTATGATCCTCTCCGACATGCCGCAGACAAAGCGCGGATCATGGTTCCTGAATTACGAAAAGAAGATGGATCGCGAGCTTATCGATGTCATCAAGGGCTCGCTGTTCGAATACTGGAGACTCCGCGAGAAGGTCAGGGCTGCGGCAAGTTCCGGATCTGTGCCGCCTGACCATCTGATCAAGCAGATCCGGACGCTCGACCGCCAGATCAACCAGCTCCGGAGCGTGGCGACATACTACAAGGAATATTCTTCGATCGAGAATCTCGAGCTGCTCGGCGAGAACTATATACGCCAGATGAAAAGAGACCTGACGCCGCTGACGTTCCAGACATCGATCCTGTGCCGGAAAATCGGTCTGGCACGCGACGGTTATTATTCCTGCATGAGGGAGTCACACCTGTATGACGGCGACGATCTCGGTGTGCTCGACGCCATGGGGTATGATGTCGCCGAGGAGGATATCCTGTCTTCCGCCGACAGGGATCTGCGTAGGGACATGCCGATCTGTATCGGCATGGACTACGGCGCTAATATAAACTGGATCGTTGCCGGGCAACCTGTGAATGACCGCCTGTATGTCCTCAAGTCGTTCTACACTAAGTATGAGCGAAAACTCCCGGAACTTGTGGCCGACTTCTGCAGGTATTACGCCGCACACCGCTGCAAGAGGGTGATTTTCTATTATGACGCAACGGCCATAGGACGCAATGCCGCCAATCCTACTACTTATCATTCGGTGGTGCATGACTCGTTCACCCGGTTCGGATGGGAGGTGACCGATGTCTATATCGGTCAGCCTAAACGACATGACATGAAATACCTGATGATCAACCAGGCCTTCAAGGGGAGACAGCGGCTGACTCCATATCTGAACAGGCATAACAACGAAGAGCTTATCACGGCCATGCAGGCCGCAGGTGTCGAACGAGGCCGCCTCGGTTTCCGAAAGGACAAGTCGGGCGAGAAATACGCCGAGTCTGAAGAGGATCTGCTCGAGTACCGCACGGACGGTACTGACGCTTTCGACACGCTGTATGTCGGATGCGAGGAATTCCCAGTCTCCGACTGCGACTTTTTCGCCTCTGGAGTTTTATAATGTCGCGGATTTTTAGTAACTTAGAGTGTTTTTCCTAAAGTGCTTCCGAATATGGATCTAAAAAGTTTGCCCGGGATTGTCCCGACTTCTTCGATCAATATACTGACTCTTTCCGGCATTGTCGGTGATTCCGCTTTTGTGGAACTGATTGTGGCTGGAAAGCTGATTTTCTCCGACTCTTTCGCTGTTCTCGATGGGGTGCTCGAACTCTGGAATTTCGGTGACATGGTGATCGATGCCGCCGGTGATGCCGTCGCTCCTTCCTGCTCGATCCGGGTCACAGCTGACGGTGGCGGTCTGGAGCAATCGTTCATCGCGGTCGTGACCAGGATCGATCTCGACAGACCGGATTTTAACTCCTCTTTTCTTGTTTCTTCCGCTCCTACGCTGGCTCCTCCGGGCGCGAGGATCGCTCTTGCTGCTGTGGGTTCCGACATCAGAGAGACAGGACTGCCGTCGCTGTCACTCTCTTTTGTCAATGACGGATCGGATACTGATTCTATGCTGGTCGAAGGGAACCTGTCGGGGGCTGCCGCATTATATGAGTTCGATCTTCCGGAGAAACCCGGCTTGTACAGGGCTGATCTCGGACACCGACATCATTTCTTTCTAGTCGCTCAGTTGGGGCAGCATCATGTCATTTTCTGCCGGAACTGCTTGAACGCGCCTGAATATATTTACTTGCGCGCAAAGGTGACTTTGCAGAGGACAAGGACGGTCAATACGGCACAGGTCGGCGGTCGTGCAACGGAGTATGACATGAAGCTCGTCTCGGAGTATGAGGTCAGTGCTTCAGGTCTGCCTGAGTGCTTGTTTATTCCGGTTTCACTGCTGCCGTCGGCTTCCTCGATCTCGATCGACGGTGTCCCGGCTGCGGTATCGGAGCTGAAGACTCAGCATTCGCGCGAGACCGATGAACTCTTCGAGTGCAAGTTCACCGCCACGCTGAGCCGTAATCTGCTGACTCCGGCAAATGCCGCAGCCCGCAGCAGGATATTCCGGACTCAGTTCGATCCTTCTTTCAACTGACCGCTCTCCGGATTATGCCGGACTTTCAGGAAAAACACACGACACACACACTATTCAGAACACACACATACACTTTTTCATCATGGACTCCATTCACATTTCCGATGCCCGGCGAATGCTGGCGCGTAAGGAGAGGGTCAAGATCTCGTTTGTCACCAAAAAGGGACATCTCGAGACTTTTGATGACGCCGCCCCTATCGGCGTCAATTTCTATGCAGGAACCCGTAATTTCAAACTGCCGAACGGCGAGATCCGCTGTGTGCGCGACTCGCTTATCGTAGCTCTCAATGACAAGGAGGTGTTCTTATGACCGGATATGCTGCTGTCCGAAAAGGAAACGCTGATCCGGCTGATTTCAAGGATGAAGATTTCTTTTCTGTAGAGTATGCCCCGGAACTCAAGGGACACGTCGTTTTCACCTCGCCTTCTGCCGAGGTGTTCCGCGAGGACTCGGAGCTGTCGCCTCTGCATGTCTCCGACTCTGTTACGGTCATGCCATGGGGTGTTGACAACATGATGCCTTATCGGCTCATGGAGCTTGTGGACGATGACGAGACCGTGGCCACCTGCATGAATTTCAATGCGGAGGTCGCTTTCGCTTCCGGTCTCTGCTACAGACCTAAGAGTGATGTGAGGATCCCGGCTGCTGTCAGAAGTGAGATCGAAGATTTCTCCGAAGGCAATAATCTTAACACGGTCTGGCTCGGTCAGTGCGCCGACATGAAGATGTTCGATTTCTGTGTGACTCTCATATGTCTGGATGACCGAGGCAAGATCTGCCGGATTATGAGACGTCATGCGGCATACTGTAGGTTTGGCGTGCAGTCTGCCGTCGGACAGATCCCATATGTGGTATATGCGCAGTGGCGCGAGAATGTGACAGAAAAGGACTGCTCCGTCATTCCGATGCTCGATCCTGACAATATGCTGGAGGATCTGCGCCGGAAAGTGAAAGAGAATCCCAAAAGACGGATTTATGCCGTCGTGTCGCGTGTGCCGAAGGTTTCTTCGACTTATTATCCGATTCCGGCTTACGGCTCTCTATTCCGTTCGGACTGGTACGACATCAAGAAACTGATCGGCAAGGCGAAAAAGGCGAAGCTCCGGAACTCCGCGCCGATCAAGTATCATATCGAGGTCTCCAACGGATACTGGAAGAAGGCGTGCGACTCGGCGGGAATCACCGATCCGGAGAAACGCAAGGAGCATGTGGCCGCCCTGAAGAAGCAGATGATCGACTTCCTCTCCGGTGCGGAGAACTCGGGAAAGGTGCTCTTTTCCTCGACTCTCGTCACTCCCGACGGTCGGGAGATCCCGGAGGTAAAGGTCACCAAGATATCTTCTGACGAGAAGGAGGGCGGAGACTATACCACCGACATCCAGGAGGCCGTCAATATGATCTGTTTCGCTATGCGTGTGCACTCTAACCTCGTGGGTTCGGTGCCCGGAAAGTCGCAGTCGAATAATTCCGGATCTGACAAGCGCGAACTGTACACGATCGCCCAGGCTCTCCAGAAACCTTATCATGAGATCATGCTCGAGGTGCACCGGCTTGTCTGCAGGTTCAACGGATGGAACAAGTATGTTTCGCCGTCGGTCGATATCATTCAGCTGACTACTCTCGATTCTCATCAGGACAGCCGGAAGGTCTCGGTCTGATTTCCTCTTTCTTACATCTTTTCCACTGACTTCTTTTATTTATGCCATGCAGGAATTATTTTTCTCGGATGAACAGATCCGGTCTGTTATCCCCAATATACAGAAATCTGTCGTCGGTGAGACTCCCTGGTCTGACCGCCTCTCCGGATTTCTTGAGACGGCTGTCAGATTTTGCGAAGGCTATATCTCGCCTATGCGACGTATGCCGGACAATCTCGTCTCTGTTGCCCGGCGATTCTGCGTCTGGTACGCCTGGGCAGAGGCTCTGCCCTCGCTCGATCTCGTCGCGACTCCCAACGGTTTTGCTGTCGTCTCTAACCAGACGCTTGCTCCGGCAAGCCAGGCGCGTGTCGAGGCGGCAAGGGCTAATGCCGCTTTTCAGGCCGGACAGACGGCGTGCGCTCTGCTCGATGGTCTCCGCCATGATCAGGAATGGCGTGTCTCTCGCGAGGGGAAACGTTTCTTCTCGCTATTTCCGGATCCGCGTGACTTTACCCAGACTTGCCCTGCCGGAGTGCATCCGTTCTTCCATTATATCGCCCGGTGGCATCAGTTGCTTGTGACTGAATCGGAGATCGCGGTGAAGGTGCTTTCTTCGAAGGCTATGCACGAACTGCGCATTGTCGCAATGCGTCAGGCGTCAGGCCAGGAGGTGTCGGGACAGGATCTTGAGATCCTCGGTCTTGTCAGGACTGCCGCTCTCGACATTATCGATGGTCTCGGCGGTCACCGCAAGGCTTTCGCCCTGATCCGCTCGGCTCTTGACATGGCCGATGATTCTCGGGTGGCTGCTCTCTGGAGAATGTCGCCGCTTTTCAAAGCTTTCAAATCTGCTCCTTATGAGAATAAAAAAGATTCTGGCGGTTTTTTCTTCTGAGCCGCTGCGCGTGAATGTCCCGTCGAAGTGGGCGGATCTGTCGCCGCGACAGTTCCGGCTGGTCTGCTCGCTGTTCGCCGCCGATATTCCGGCGGACAGTTTCGACTCTATTCTGTTTCTCAGGCTCGCTCGGCTTCGGGCCATCGCCGCCGCTTCGGGAGAGGGCGGCCCGGTCGTGCAGTCCGGCCGCCGGATCTTCATGCTCCGGAACGACGCCGGAGGGCTGGCGTGCGACTCGGTGGCGTGGGTGCATGAGGTGGCGCCCGTCGACGCGCTGCCCCATCTTGTCGGCGCAGTCCACAAATCGGCTGTCGATGTGAGGCTGAAGGATCTGTCGTTTGGCGCGTTTGTCGCCGCTGACAGTTCTTATGCCGGTTATGTATCGACCGGAAATCCTGAACTCGCCGACAGGATCGTCAGGACGCTGTGGCCGCGTATCCGGAAGATCCGGAACTGGCACCGTCCGGCGGCGGTGATCTGGTTTTCGGCTGTCAAGTCTTGGTTGGCCGGCATGTATCCGGATCTGTTCGCCGAACCTGACCGCGACGATATGTTTGCTTCCAAGGGTTCGTCGCCGGCGGCTGTCCGCGAGTCGGTCAATGTCCAGATACGCGCTCTCACAAAGGGTGATATCACTGCTGAGGAAAGGGTGCTGGCCGCGCCGTTGCACCGGGCTCTTACCGAACTCAACGCGCTCGCCCGAGAATACAAGGAGTTTAAGAACAGTTGCAGATCCTGATCTGCTCTATTATTTTCTACTTTATGGGGCTTCAGATTTTTATCAATGGCCGTCCGGCTATGCTCAGGGATAATGTCAGTTTTGATTTCGTGTCGGAAAACAGACTATTTTCCGACGCTGACGATTATTCGCTTAATATCGCTTTCCCGCTGAGAGGATGCCCGGTCAATCTCGATATTTTCGGCAGGATCAACCGCCCGGGGCACAGTGCTGTCGCACGTCCGTTCGACATGAAGATCGTGGCCGGAAGAAATGTCTTCGACGGCTCGGGCATCATTACCGGAGTTTCCGATGAGGAATGCAAGGTGCAGTTCCTTTCCGGTAGATCTGCCGAGAACTATTATTCGGATCTCGATGACGTGTTTGTCAATAACCTCGATCTCGGTGAGGTGCCCGCAAAGATGACTGATTCCCGCAACGTGCCTGTGTCAACGGCCTGGGCCGGTCATTCCGGTGGTATGAACATGGTGGCGATTCCATGGGTGAACTGTGGAACCGGGAATATTCAGAACAATACCAGACTGATCACTCATGAGGAGGCTGCCGAAATTCCCGGATCTTCCGGACCATGGTCGCCCGGAGCTGACCAGGTATGGAAGGAGCCTGACGAGGCGGAGGATATTGAGAATTATAACATAGGACTCTCATGGATGCCATATCTGTACGATATCGCAGTGGCGATCTGCGACGCAATCGGGTTTTCTTGCGATTTCTCAGGCTGGAAGGATTCGAAATGGTACGACCTGCTTGTCTGCAATGCTGTCCCGCATACGTGGGATTACAGATGGGCGACTCTTATGCCGCATTGGTCGGTGCTGGAGTTCTTCCGGAAGCTCGAACCGCTGATCGAAGGGTGCTTCGATTTCGATATGGCTGCTGAACATGTCAGCTTCACACCTTATGCGGACTCTTCGAGCACGGAAGGGGTAACAGTCATCGATGAGGTCATCGATGAGTTCTCTTCAGATCTCTTCGAGAAGGAGGAGGAATGCAAGATGCTATCGCAAAGGTATGTCGGATATGCTTCAGCCGGCGATACGAAAACCGCACAGGCTCTTTCCTGTCAATGGCTCGTAAGGGATCTTGTCGCCATGAACGCAGTCGGCGAGTTCGCGACTCCTGAGGATCTGTCTGCGGCGGCTGCCACCGGTAACTGGCTGAAGTATGAGAGATCCGGACACCGCACTGATCGACCTGTGTACGCGTGGCATATCGCATCTGACGACAGGTTTGTGACTAAACGGGTAGTGCTGCAGAAGTCCGTGATGAAAGTGCTGGGATCGATCTCCCTCCCTGTGACCATGGTTTTCAATGAGCCTATCATGCTCAATAATCTCGGGCCACGCAATGTGCCGCCTCTGCGAAGGGATGCCGAAAGCCTCGATCTTGAGATCGAGTTTGTTCCGGCTGTCATCGATGACACGGATCTCCGTAGGATGGTGTTCGTGCCTCTCGGCGAATATGAGGACACTTCGCCGGAACCGCTTTATGATTCGGATGAAAGCGGTATCGGCGGTAACAGCATTTATGATTCTGTGGCTATGAATCGGCTGGCTGCCGGCGAGGATGACGGATCAAAGGCGTATTTCTCTAATATCGCCGTCGGTTTTTATCCGGGTGGCTGGGAGTGCTGCCGCAACAGTATGGAGGTATATCCGATTCTCGACCGTCTCGAGTTCGGTCACGTGTGGGATACCTGGCGTCCGGCAGATCCGAAATATACTCTGTCGCTACGCGACGAGGACGGCAAGTTTGCCGGATTGCCGAAGGTCAATCCGCTTGTCAGGTTCGAGTTCTCTTTCCTCTCGGACTCGATGCCTGATGTCAGGTCGGTTTTCTTCATCAGGGGGCATCGGTATGTCTGCGAGAAGCTCACCGCGACTTTCTCCGCTTCCGGAATGTCGCGGAAGATAAAGGGATCTTTCTGGAGAGTGGACTAACCGAGTTCTCCTTTGAAGTGCTTGGCCGCCTCGGGGAGCGGCGCGTCAGCTCCCTCGAGATATCGGTTGGTTGTCGAAATGTCGGTGTGTCGCGCCTGTCGCTTAGCGGTAACGATGCCCGCGCTGTTCGCCAGATCGCGGATGCCTGTGTCTTTAAGGCTGTAGAACTGGTATTCGTCAGGCCAGCCGAGAGTCTTGCGGATGACTGCCCAGCGCTTGTTGAACGTGTCGGCCGATACTTTCTCTGCCGATGGACGGAAGTTTTTACCGAACAGATACCACTCTGAGGGCGCAGACAGACACTCCAGATCGATCATGAGCCGGAGGATCGTCTCGTTAAGGGCGACGTTCCCGTCGCGTCCGTTTTTGCTCACTATGCCCGGAACGAAGACGCGCTGCTGCCGCACGCTTATATCGCCGATCCGGACATGGCGGAGCTCGTTGGGACGGATGAAGGTGTAATATTCCATCATGACCGCGAGCAGGAAATGTCGGTCATGTTCCTGCAGATGCCCGGTCAGCTGCCGGAGCATCTGGGCCGTCAGCGGTTTCCGCTTCTTGGGCTGAGACCGGAGCTTCTCGATGCCGCTCACCGGATTTTCCGTTATGTAACGCCGCTCGATCATGAAGTCGCAAAGGCCGGCGAACCAGTCGCGGTAGTTGTTGCGTGTACGCGGACCTACGTCGCGTGTGACGAGTATCCAGTCAAGGAAGTCGGTCACGAACTCCCGCGTTATCTGGCTGACATAACGCGGCGGGGACACAAGTGTCCCCATGTATTCCCTGAGAATGTTGATTTTCGATGTGTAGGTCTGGATGGTTTTCTTCCGTCCGCTTTTCTCGATGCGCCCGATATAGCGGTCGAAGCATTCTTCTATCGCGGTGTAGCCGCGGGATCCATCTTTCTCGGTTCTCTTTTCTGTCGCCCATGGACGCCAGCCCTTCGTCAGCTTGATCGTCAGCTCGCCGATCAGACGCATCGCGTATTCCCGCCGGGCGCGTTTCTGCGGTATGGAATCAAGGTGGTATTTCTTTCTCCGGATTTTCTCCGATACCGGATCATAGGCGTAGAAATCGACATAGCTCCGGTCTCCGTCATGATAGACCGGTATGCTGTAACCCATTACTTCCGTTATAGATGCGAGGGAGGTTTTCGGACACATTTTTTTAAGACATTCTTTTGGCTGCGCCCGGAATGTCTTTATGGTTCCTGTTTATTTTCTCCGCGACAGACTTGCGTCTATTCTGCGTCTATGCAAAACGCTGAAAGATGTTGTAACCAACTGTCTTTCAGCGTCTTATGCTTGCAAAAGCGGAGAGAGAGGGATTCGAACCCCCGGAGGTGTTACCCTCAACGGTTTTCAAGACCGCCGCAATCGACCACTCTGCCATCTCTCCTTGGTCGTTTGTAATGCAAAGTTAAGCATTTTTTTTGAGGTTTCCAAATTTTGAGCGTAGGTTCGCTGTTTTGTGGCCTTTTTTTCGCTTTTTTCGCTTTTTCGGGCGATTGCGTGCGGTGCCTTCTTCCCTGAAGGCAGTGGGAGAGTCATCCTATCGGGAGACAGTGGGAGAGTCTTCTTATCTGGAGGTAGTGAGCAGTATCCTCTTATCGGGTGAAACGGTAGAGGTGCGGGGTGTGACGGGGCAGTCCGGCGTCTGGGGTGTAGACCTCGGTAAACCGATATCCTTCTTCCTCGAAGCGGGGCAGGTAGTCGGCTGCGTCTCCCTTGTCGATGAGCAGGTAGCCTTCCGACGGCTGTTCACGTCGGAAATTGCGTACTTTGTCGCCCATGTAGAAGTTGACCTCGAAGAAGTGGACCGGATTTCCTTTCGCATTCTCGGCTGCGGCAAGAAATTCGTAGACTTTCCCGGGCATGTCGGGGTAAAGGCGTGTCATCTCGCCGGTCATGGCTTTCACTGATTTTGCCTGAAGCACTGCGGGCTGGTAGCATCCGCTCAACGATATGTAGAGCGAGACTGCAAGAAGTGCGGTTGACAGCGGCAGCCACGCTCCGGTGGCGCGGCGTCGTATCCGCGCCCACCATATGACGGCGCATATCGGCGACACGGCTGCAAACAGCAATGCTCCCGCTCCTCCGAAGGTGCGCAGAGACTCAAGCATGGCCACAGTCTGCGCCGCGCTTTTGCCGTGTCCGGCTATCGAGTCGGGAACTATTCCGCATCTTATCGCGATTAAAAGCATGAACAGAAGCATGGCGAGTGTGGAGAGAAAGTCTCCGAACACTCTGACTGATATCGGACGTCGTCCTGCCATCCATATCAGCATCTCCGAAATGAACCATGCCACAAACGGATACATCGGCATAAGGTAGACGCTTCGTTTGCTTGCCGGGATGCAGTAGAATATGAATATCACCGCCGATGCGGTCAGTGCGAGCAGTGTGCATGCCGGCATGCGGCGCAGGCCGTCGCGCATATTGCGCCATGTGTCGCGTCTCGGATGAAGCAGGGCGGCGTATCGTGACCGGGGTATGATGAAGAGTGCGGCGAGAGTCCAGGGCAGAAACCCGGCAGCGAGGGTGACAAGATTGTAGTACCACGGGTTGACGTGCGACTCATATGCCATTGTGCCGGTCATGCGTCCGAAATTCTCCTCCATCACGAGGTCAAGAAACTCCTGTCCGCCCTGTCCGTAGGCCGCCGCATACCAGCAGAGCGGCAGAATCAGCGACAGTACGCCCCAGAGCGAGAGCCACAGTAAGGCGCGGAAGAATGCCACGCCGCGCAGCAGCATGAAGACGCCGACGGTGAGACAGGGTATGATGATGCCGACAGGTCCTTTGGTCAGTGTGGCCGCGCTCATCAGCAGGATGGCGCACACCGGCACTCCGCGCATGCCCTTCTCCCACCATCTGAAGAGCGTCAGGATCGCGCCGACGGTCAGTGCGGTGAGCATCATGTCGACGCGGCAGTTCATGCCCGCACGATAGATCTCGAACGCGGTGAATGTCACCAGAGCCGTCAGCAGCGCGCGCATGGTGTCGCGCCGCCTTGCGAAAAAGGAGAATATGGCAGCGGTCATGGCCGTAAGCGCCAGGGCCGACGGCAGCCGCGAGGTGTACTCGTTCACCTCGCCGCCGTTGAAGAGCAGGCTGACAGCGGCTATGCACCAGTGCAGGAACGGCGGTTTATAGGGTATCTCCCCGCCGTTGTTGGTCGGGAGAATCCAGTTCTCCTGTCCGAGTATCGAGAACGCCACGACAGCCTCGCGAGGCTCCCCCTTGGTGTTGAAGTCCGCGAGTCCCAGAAACGGAAGCAGCGCGACGCAGCACAGGATAGTCAGAAGCAGCAGAATCCGGCCTCTCGACATGTCAGCGGTATAGTATGTCATGCTCTTTTCTTATGGTTTTACACAATATTTACGCCATAATGATAAAATTATTGAAAAACCGATGAAAAGTTTTTTGCGAATAGGCATATTATTATTATATTTGCTCCAAAATCTAATACCTATTTACAAATGAGTACAACTCCCCTTTACCCGCTGGGTCATGTCGGAGAGATTCCGACAGAAGTGACTCCCTTGTCAGAATGCGATTTTCTATATGTGGTTGACCGCACGAAAGACAGCTTCACATTTCCCGTACACCGCCATGCCGAGTTCGAGATCAACTTTGTCGAGAACTGTGCAGGTGCGCGCCGTGTGGTCGGTGATTCGATCGAGGAGGTGGGCGATTTCGACCTCTGCATCGTAGGTCACGGAGTCGAGCACGGATGGGAGCAGCACAGCTGCAAGAGCGGCTACATCCGCGAGATCACCATCCAGTTTCCCGTCGACATATTCGGCAACGAGATGCTGCGCCGCACACAGATGCAGTCTGTCAAGACGCTTCTCGACAACGCCGCCAAGGGTGTGGCTTTCCCCATGTCGAGCATCATGAAGGTCTACCATCTCATCGAGGAGCTTCTCAGTGCCCCGTCGAGTTTCTACCAGATGATGAAGCTCATCGAGATCCTGCACGTCATGGCCATCGACCCCAAGGGCCGTCAGCTTTCGAGCAGCAGCGAGGCAGGGCTTCCCAACCAGTCTGTCAGCAACGCGCGTCTCAAGAAGACACAGGAGTATATCGCCGCCAACTTCCGCAACGAGATCCGTCTCAATGACCTCGCCAAGATGGCCGGCATGTCGCCCTCGTCGTTCAGCCGCTTCTTCAAGCTGCGCACAGGCCGTTCGATCTCCGATTACATCATCGGTATACGCCTCGACGTGGCCTCGCGCGATCTTGTCAGCACACGCACGCCGATCGCCGACATATGCTTCAACTCCGGATTCAACAACGTCTCCAACTTCAACCGTATCTTCAAGAAGAACAAAGGCTGCACGCCCAAGGAGTTCCGCGAGGTCTACAAGCGCAACAAGTTCCTTGTCTGATCCTGCGCCTCCCTTTCCCGCTCCTGCCGGATCCTGACGGGAAGCCGGGCCGGAAATCATGAAATAAAAAATCCCCGCGTCATGTGACGCGGGGATTTTCTTATATCAGTGGCAACAGGCTTCTTAGAGCTTCGGGCCGGCCTCGGCGAGCTTCTTGCCCGTCTCGTTGGTCTCGAATTTCTTGAAGTTGTTGATGAACATCTCGGCGAGTTTCTTAGCCTTCTCGTCCCACTCCTTGGGATCAGCGTAAGTGTCGCGCGGATCGAGGATGCCGGTGTTTACGCCGGGGAGTTCGGTGGGGATCACGAAGTCGAAGTAGGGGAGCACCTTTGTGGGAGCCTTCTCGATGTCGCCGTTGAGGATATCGTCGATGATACCGCGAGTGTCGGGAATCGAGATACGCTTGCCTGTGCCATTCCAGCCGGTGTTGACCAGATAAGCCTTTGCGCCGTTTGCCTGCATCTTCTTCACGAGCTCCTCAGCATATTTTGTGGGGTGGAGCGAGAGGAACGCCTGGCCGAAGCAAGCCGAGAAAGTCGGAGTCGGCTCGGTGATGCCGCGCTCAGTGCCGGCGAGCTTCGCGGTGAAGCCGCTCAGGAAGTAGTACTGAGCCTGCTCGTCATTGAGGATAGCCACGGGAGGAAGCACACCGAAAGCGTCGGCAGAAAGGAAGATCACCTGTTTTGCGGCGGGACCCTTCGAAACGGGCTTCACGATGTTCTTGATGTGGTAGATGGGGTAAGACACGCGTGTGTTCTCAGTCACGCTCTTGTCGGCGAAGTCGCAGACACCGTCTTCCTTCACGGTCACGTTCTCGAGAAGAGCGTCACGGGTGATGGCGTTGTAGATGTCAGGCTCGTTCTCTTTCGAGAGGTTGATCACCTTTGCATAGCAGCCGCCCTCGTAGTTGAAGACGCCCTCGTCATCCCAGCCGTGCTCGTCGTCGCCGATGAGTTTGCGCTTCGGATCGGTCGAGAGAGTGGTCTTGCCTGTGCCCGAAAGACCGAAGAAGATCGCTGTAGAAGTCTCCTCCATGTTGGTGTTGGCGGAGCAGTGCATTGACGCGATGCCGCGGAGGGGGTTGAAGTAGTTCATCATAGAGAACATGCCCTTCTTCATCTCGCCGCCATACCAGGTGTTGATGATCACCTGCTCGCGCTGCTTGATGTTGAAGGCAACCACAGTCTCGGAGTGGAGACCGAGTTCCTTGTAGTTCTCGCATTTTGCCTTCGATGCGTTGAAGACAACGAAGTCGGGCTTGAACTCCTTGAGCTCCTCCTCGGTGGGACGGATGAACATGTTGGTCACGAAGTGAGCCTGCCATGCCACCTCCATGATGAAGCGCACGCACATGCGGGTGCTCTTGTTGGCGCCGCAGAAGAGGTCGACAACGTAGAGAGTCTTGTCGCTGAGCTCGCTGACAGCCTTCTCGCGGAGCTCGTCCCACACCTTGGTGTCGATGGGCTTGTTGTCGTTCTTATATTCCTCGCTTGTCCACCATACGGTGTTCTCGGTCTCCTCATCCTTCACGAGATATTTGTCCTTGGGCGAGCGGCCTGTGTAGACGCCTGTGAACACGTCGACAGCGCCGAGGTCGGTAAGGTAGCCTTTCTCGTAGCCTTCGAGGCTCGGATCGAGCTCAGCCTTGTAGAGCTCGTCGTAAGAGGGGTTGTGAATGATTTTCTTCACATCCTTGATGCCGTACTGGGACAGATCTAAAGTTGCCATAATGTACTGTTAAATAATTGGGTTTATATTTTAGTTGAATTTTCGCTTTAAGTCTTTCGCCCGCTGCGGGGCAACACCTGTAGTAGAGATTTCTTCCTGTAGGAATTGATCATGCAAATTTACTAAATTTTATTCAAACGGATGCCGTTTATAAGGAAAAATTTCTTTAATTGCAGCCTCGTTAACTAATTTTAAACGTTGCGCGACGGCTCTCGCCGCCCACCTCCGGGAGACATGCTCTTGCGGGTGATGTAAATTTTTGGTCATACGGTTTTTTACTTTACCAAATAGTAATTACTTTTGCATTAAATTGTTTGCAGTTTTGGATATTATTAAGGATTTAAAAGGAAACTACATGATCACCGGCGCTGCGGGACTCCCGGGCCGGTATCTGCACGATATTCTGAAGTCGTCGGCGCCTCAGCCCGAGCTGACGCTTTTTCATTGCGCCGGCACAGAAGAGGAAGACCGTGCCGAAGAACTCAACACCGTGGCCACCGCGAGGCTTCTCGATTCGCTCGGCGACGATGTGCCTCGCCGTCTGGTCTACGTCAGTTCGTGGCAGGTCTACAGTCCTGACGCCGGCGAAGGAGTCGACGAGACGCGGCCGACATTCGCGCGTAGCGAGGCCGGGCGTTCGAAGGCCCGAACCGAGCTTCTGCTTGAGAAGTGGGCGGCCGCCAGGGGAGTCGTGCTGACAGTGGTGCGTCCGGCCCTGATGTTCGGCACCGGAATCGACGGGTGCATGAAGCGGCTTTTCGACAGGGTTGTGGCAGGCCGCTATGTGCATATACGTGGCAACGACGCGAGAATTTCAGCCGTCACGGCATTCGACGTGGCCCGAGCCATGGTGCGTCTTGCCGGCACGCCCGGCATATTCAACATCTCCGACGGCCGCTCCCACACCTGGCTCTCGCTTGCCGAGGCCATGAGCGCCAACGCAGGGGCCGTGAAGCGTATGCCTCATCTCCCGCCGCGCTGGGCCTCGGTGGCCTACAGGTGGTTCGGAAGTGTGCCCTGGGTGGCCGACGCTCTCGGCCCGGACTCGCTCGAACCGGTGTCGCGCACGCTCGTGCTCGACAACAGCCGCGTGAGGCAGGCCACCGGCATTGAATTCCATGACACGATCGAGGTCATAGCGCGCAGAAGCAAGGATTACCCCTACGAGAACTGAAAACCCTGTGAGAGTTGAAAAATGAAGACACTTGAGAAGATAAAGAGCGGCATGGGCATGGCTGCCGCCTCGCTCGCAACCATAGTGAAGATCGCGCTGATGTCGCGCAGGCCGACGCCGCGCAGCCGTGAGAGTAAAGACACGATCATAATAATGGGCAACGGACCCTCGCTCCGCGATGCCATGCGCGACGATATGGAGACCCTGATGGCATTTCCGCGCCTGGCGGTCAATTTCTCGGCGCTCGCGCCGGAGTTCGGCACGCTCCGCCCCGATTACTACATACTCGCCGACATAGCGTTTTTCATGAAGAACAAGACCGGCAATGTGCCCGCGCTCTGGTCCGCGCTCGCGGCCGTGGACTGGCCGATGACGCTCTTTCTGCCCGCCACTTCGAGGGGCATGGAGGAGGTGAGGCGTCTGCCGGCCAATGTCGCGGTAAAATATTACAATCTCACGCCCGGCGAAGGCTTCCGCTGGCTCATGAGGCCGATATATGACTCGGGTCTCGCCATGCCGCGTCCGCGCAATGTGCTGATTCCGTCTATCATGTCGGCCATGCGCGAGGGCTTCCGCCGCATCGTTCTGATTGGTGCCGACCACAACTGGAGCCGCACCCTGTGGGTCACCGACCGCAACCGGGTCGTGTCGGTCCAGCCTCACTTCTACGAGGATGACGAGAAGGAACTGCGGCGTGCCGAAGAGATCTTCGGCAACGTCCGCATTCATGAGGTCTACGAGAACTATGCCATAGCGTTCAGGAGCTATCACAATCTGAAGGCTTACACCGACCGTCGCTCTGTCGAGATTCTCAACGCCACCCCGGGCAGCTTTATCGATGCCTTTCCGAGGATCACGCTTTCACAACTTCAAAAACAATAGCGTCCACGACCGAACCCAGGGGCGCGGTGATCTCGACCTGAACCCATCTTGATCGCACCGCCCAGAGAAGGCGGATGTGCGCTCCTGTCGCCGTGGCCACGGGAATCCAGACGTCGCGGTGGTGCGAGCGCAGAAGAGTCACGCGTATGCCCTCTGCTCCGCGCGGGAAAATGCCCCGCGCCGACACTCCCCGTATCCTTTTGAATGTGTCGGGCATACCGAGGTCGAGCGGGGCTGTCAGTATGCGTATGTGTGATGACTCGGGCGATGTGCCGTCGCTGCCTGTGTCGATGGTGGGATAATTGTCCCAGTTGTCGAGATTTTTAAAATTGGAGGGGAGTCGGAGAGCGTTTATGCCTGCCGCTGCCTCTTTCGCCGGCAGTGATCCGATGATTCGGAACGCGTTGTCGGCTTCCGCCGCCTCGCGCACCAGATCCTCGGCGAGCCGGGTGTAGTGCCAGCAGGGCACGTTCTCGCCATATACGGAGTATGTCCGGATCGCTTTTACGGTCTCGTCGCCGGCGAGCGTGTCGCACTGCCGGGTGGCGTATATGTCAAGACCGGTGACACGAGAGGAGTATTCCGCCGGTATTTCGAACGCCGGGAGAGAGAACGCAAGTTCCATCGGCGTGTTCATGATCTCGGTCAGGGTGCGGAGGGTGTTGCCCGACAGCACAGGCTCGCGCACGGCCATGAGCGGAGCGCGGGCGTTGGGGGTGACAAGACGCGGCGCGGCTGCGGCCACGTGCGTGCCGTCGTCGAGTCTGAGAGCATATCCGAGGCGGAACGGACGTGTGAACAGCGACGCCCTCGCTGCTGCGGTGTAGAATTGCCTTATTTCCGGAATCACGGCCTCGGTCATGCGTTTTACAAGAGTTGAGCCCGGTGCGGTCACTCCGGTTGCGGTCTGTCCGAACCATGCGCGCACAGCCTCAAGGTCATCATCGGGAATGACGACGCTGATCTCTGTGGCGGGAAAAGCGTATCTTGAATAATTGTATTCCCCGATTGTGGCGGGAGTGAGTTTTAGACTGGCTTCTGGCAGCGTGAACGGCGGTGTGTCGGGCACGACTGGAGGCGCGTCAGGATTGTCGTAGGGTGTGACTGTGGAATTCTTACCGGTCAGCGGTATTCTGATTGTAGTCGGCATTTTTGCGGCAAAGGTATGCATTGGCCGAAGACCGATACGCATATCGGTTTATTACATTGAGGTCAAGACATGCGTGCGACCGGACCGGGAGCGGCGGACCTCCGGGACGCCGGAAAGAGCTATGGATAAGTTTTTATTATATTCAACGCCTCGGAGAGGCGCTGCTCCCGGTCAGACAAAAAGAAAGGCGGCTCCGTGTCGGAACCGCCTTTGATATTTGCGTAAGGTGTGATTACTTCACAACTTTCACAGCCTTGCCGTCTTTAACGACGATGAAGAGGCCGTTCTCGGGGTTGGCTACGCGAACACCCTGGAGGTTGAAGTAAACGGGAGCCTCGCTGCTCTCAACGCTGATGTTGCTTACAGCATCGTTGTTGATTTCGAAGGGGCAGTCGGCATCCTTGTCGTTGCTGAAGAATACGAGAGACTCATCGAGGCAGAAGTAGCATACGCCGTTCCAGTCTTCCTCCAGAACCATGTTGTCATTGCTTCCGTCCTGTACGGGGAGGGGAGCGTCAAGCATGTAAGAAGCGAAGCCCTCGGCTGCGCCGAAGTTGTATTTTGCCCAGAGAGCGTCAGCGACTTTGAATGTCTCACCGGCGAGGACTGCCATGTCGTCGCTGCATGTGAGTTTGAACACATTGCCGTCGAGCGATGTGAAGAGCCACTCTTCGGGTGAACCCCAGCCGTTCATGTCACCGCGGAGGTAGATGGCTATTTCGTCACCCGGATCTTCTGTAGTGGTGGTGAGAGTGATTGTTGAGAGGTCGCCTGCCACTACGATGTCATAGTCGCCTGCCCACGGGCACATTACGTTCTCACCCCAGGGTTCGAGGGCAACGGGAGTGCCGAGCATATCTTTGGTGTACTCAGGCACACCGATTGCTTCTGCGTTGAAGAGATCCCAGTCGCCGCAGGCAGAAGAGATCTTGAACTGAACGAGGTTGTCGATGTGGATAGAGTATACGCCGTCTGCATATGTGAACTCGTCGGGAGTAGTGGGATTCCAGTCGCCGTTTACGAAACCGGAGTTGTTGGTGTCGACGCTTCCGCCTGTGATGTAGAGGGGTGCGCCGTCCTGGGCGTTAGCTGACATAGCCATGAGGGCTACTGCTGCAAGAGCGTAGATTTTCTTCATAATCGAAGTGTTTAGATTTTGTTGGTTAATATTTGATTGTAGTTTTATGCTGCGTTGCAAGTTGAATCGGGAGTGAAAGAATGTGATGGTTGAGCTCTCACGGTTCGAATTCGCTGCAAAGTTAATGACAATTGTTGTGAATTGCAATTATTTTTGCCTTAATTTAACAAATTTTTTCAATAGATCTTAAATTGTCTGCGTCCGCCCGCATTCAGCTAACTTTCACGGTCATTTTAATTTAGCCACATCATTAAAAAATAAAGCCCGGCTTTGCGGGCCGGGCTTTATGATATAATGAAGTGTGGTTATTCAAGAACTACGGTGTAGGGTTTCGTGCTGAAGTCTACAGTCACTTTGTAAGTGCCGGGAACAGCCATGAGGTTGTCGCCGCCATCCTGCTTGTTGACGTTGTAGACCTGCTTGCCTGTGGCGTCGGGCACAGATGTTCCGCTGAAACCGATATCCCATGCGCCGTTAGCGTTGATCTTGAACTCGTCGCCGATCACTACGTTCTCGGCTGTCCAGACCTTGAGGTCTTTCGACGGAGTCAGCACGGTAGCGGTCTCGAGATCCCAGCCGTTGCCCGATCCGATCACAGAGAGAGTCTCGAGAGCGGTGATCGAGTAAGTGGCCTGCACGAGGTTGACGTCGATCCAGTAGAGCTTGTTGCCGCTTACCGGAGTGCGGAGAGTTCCGCCGGCGCTGCTTGTGGTCAGACCGCCGGTGCGGGTCAGGCCGTCTTCAGAATCCTCGAAGCCTACAGCGTCATCCTGATAGAAGAGGATGTCGCCAGGGTTGCGGTAGCTGGGCTGTCCGGCGCAGTACCACATGCCGTTCAGAGCCGACACACCGGTGTAGTTGATGTAATTGTCGGTGTAGAGAAGCATGGCGTCGGCCGGTTTGGCGAGAGTCGTGCCTGAAAGCGGCCAGAGATTGTCGAGGGCGTAGTTCACGGAGTAAGAGTCAGTCTCGACATTAATAACAATCTGCACCGGGCCGAGAAGGTGGATCTCGCCTGCGCTGTAGCTCTCGCCGAGCTTGCCGGAAAGGCCGGCCTCGTCAGAGGGGTTGCAGCCGAGAGCACCGGCAGTGTTGCCGGCAGTCACCGAAGACTCGGGAAGAACTTTCCAGCGGTAGCCGTCGATAGACTCCTGCTCGGTAACGTCGATCTTGATAGCGAACTCGGGATTGTCGTATACGCTGGCGTTGCCCGAAGTGTTGTTCATGCGGATAGCCGACGAGAGCACGGGGTTGCCGCTGGCGTCGCAAGGCACGAAATAGTACGACTGCTCCATAACCTTCGCGGGGTCAAGAGTCTTGATCGAGTAAGCGGCCGCGCAGTAAGTGGCGTCGAGACCGCCGAGACGCATGCGGGTAGCGCCGAGTTCGGCATATGCCACATAGCGTGCATATATGTCATATGTGCCGGGAGCCTTTGTCTTCACTTCCTGGATCGCACCGTTGAGGGCGTCGGGATTGACGGTTACCGCATCGCCGTCGATAGTGGTGGCGATAGTCGCGGTTTTCGAGAAAGAGTTATCCGCGCTGACCTGCATGTCGATCGAGAGAGTATAGTTCTCGGGGAAGTTGATAAGCTCGGTGATAGTTGCCACATCGGCGTTCTCGTTTGCCGCGTTGAGCGCGACAAGGTCGAGGGCCTGGTCGGCCTGGACCATTACAAGTCCGGAATTCTCGAATATTCCGTCCGGCTCGGGGTTTGTCTGGCCGGGGGGATTGGGCAGGTCGAAATTGTCGCACGATGCCATCACCATGGTCAGAGCTAAAGCTGATATGAATTTTATCTTTTTCATAAGTCTAAATTACTGTTTTAGTAGATTGGCTTTGTCCGGGGAGGTTTTGCCTCCCCGGACAGGTAGGCATCAGTTGAATTCGGGATCGCGTCCGACGAATGTCACGTCGTGCAGACCCTCTTTTACATAAAGCTTGAGGTTGAGCACGTCGACCACGATAGTGACAGGCGACGGTTCGGTCACATGGATACCCCAGTTTCCGAGACCATGCTCGACGATATCGCCTGAGAATCCGGTTTCCCACTTGTCGGTGATGGAGAGGCAGTAGAAGTCGGCCTCGTTCGAGCCGAGAGCAGCCTCGGTGGTCCATCCGAGCAGAGCTGTGAAGAATCGGAACTGCGATGCGTCATCGGGGTTGCCGAGGTCGGGAGTAGCCGATTTCGGAGTCATGTTGAACTGGCCGACAAAGAGCTTCTGGCCGATCATGTTGTCAGGCTCGAAGAGCGACCAGTAGGTGTCGTAGACAGTCTGGTTGGCCGCGCTGGGAGCGAGGAAGCCGTTGGCTGCGGAGTTGTCGAGGGTCTGAACGTCGCCGCAGATGTAGATCCATGCCGGTTTCTTCTCTGCGAACTGTATGCGGACCGCGTTGTAGCTGACCACATTCGAGCTTACTATGCGGCTGCTCGCGATTCCGGGAATCTCGCACACTGCGCGGAAGTAGCACTTGAAGGTCTGGTTGCCGAGACCTCTGTCGTTGAAGTCAGCCTCGTCGTTTACTTCAAGCAGAGAGTTGAGCGCGGCGCCAAGTTCGAAAGTCTTGATCGCCATCGCTGCGGAAGTGGGGGTGGTGTTCTCGAGTTCCACCGATTTTCCGTCAACGGCGTTGAGATCCTCGACCGGGCATTCGGGGTCGAGCGACACGATTGCCGAATAGTTGCAGATTGCCGAGAAGCCGTAATCGGGCTGAGTGCAGAAGAGATTGAAGGTCTCGGCGTCAGTCATCTCTTTCGCGCAGAGAAACTCCTGGTTCTGGAGCGCGGGAGTGGCGATAGTGAAAGTTGTCGGATCATGATACTTCGGATCGCTCTCCTGCTCGCAGGAGGCAAGGCCGAGTGTCATAGCTGCCATCGCCAGTATAATAGATGTCTTTTTCATTTCTTTTGTGATTTGTCAGATTAGTAACCTTTGATCTGTTGGAAGTTTGAAGAGGTTATAACGCGCGAGGGGATGGGGTAGCACTTGGTGTACTCGGGCAGGTTTGTGCCCGAAGCCACTCCGCCTTTCCACTCCCAGGTGTAGCCTGTGCACCACTGGTTCCAGCGGATAAGGTCAGTGCGGCGCACGTTCTCCTGATAGAGCTCGCGGCAACGCTCGTCGCGGAGATCCTGCATCGAGAGCGATGTCCAGTTGTGGTCGGTGTCGCCATAAGCGCGCTGACGGATGTAGTTCACATACTGGAGAGCCTCGGCCTGGCTGCCGCCGCCGCCGTTGAGGATAGCCTCTGCTGCGGTCAGATAGATCTCGGCCAGACGGATCACCGCGTAGTCACCGCCAAGCTGTGAGGTCGGTTCGGGCGATGCGAGATAATTGATCGTGCCGTCGGCGTTGTATGCCCAGTTGGTGTATTTGGGTGCGAGATAGCCGTTGTTGCCCCAGTCGTCGCCGATGAGCGAGGGGTTGTCGACAGTGAAGCCGTGGGCGGAAGTCTGCCAGTTGGCCACGCGGGTGTCGTTGCTGCGGGTCATCTCTACGTCATCCCATTCGAACTTGCGTACGAAAGACTTGCGTGCCACAACACACTTCCAGCCCTCGATGCAGTTGAACCACTGCGACGATACGTATCCTGTGGTAGAGGGGTCGAAAGAGTAGGCGATATTGTTGATCACCTCGTTGACAGTCTTCATCCAGTCTTTTGTGTCCTCGCTCTTGTAAGTGGCGAGAGCGTCGTCGTAGTCTGCCTGATTGGCGAAATATTTGTAGACGCGCTGCGAGTCGCCGTCCATGAAGAGGAGCTCGTCAGTGTCGGTTACGTTGGCGTATTTGCTGTCCATCGTCGGGCAGGGCACGGTCACAGACACGCCGTTGGTGCCGAGCCATGCGGCTGTCATGAATGTCGCGCCGGCCCATGAGATGAGGTGCTGGCCGCCGTCGATGTCCTGCGGAAGAGTCCAGATGATCTCGCGCACGTCAGTGCCGCGACCGAGAACAAACTGGTCGTTGTTGGCACCGAAGAGCGACTGATAGCTGTATGCAAGACCGTTGCCGTAGCGTCCGCCGTTTCCGAGGCGTTTGATGATGTTCTGGCAGTGCTCGTAGCATTTTGCGTAGTCGCCTGTGCCGGACCATACCTCGCCGTTGAGATAGATCTTGGCGAGCACTGACTCGGCGGCGTCAAGGCCGACGAAGCCGTAGAAAGGAACCTGGTTGGCGGGGAACGATGCCACTACATCCTCGAGGTCTGTGGTGACGCGGGCATATACCTCGGCGCGGGGAAGCTGCTCGGGCATTGCGCCGATCTCGGTGTTCTCGTCGGCATAAGGAATGTTGTCATAGAACGACATCATGTAGTAGTAGCAGAGACCGCGCATGGTGCGTGCCTGAAGCTTGTACTGCTCGGCTGCAGCCTTCTCGGTGTCGGTGGTGAGAACGAAAGTGCCGTTGTCGACCGACTGGATGAACTGGTTGCAGAGAGTGATGTTGATCATCAGGCGCGAGTAGAAACCGAACACACAGTCGAGCGTCGGAACAGTGCGGCCGTAGTTGATCTCGCCGAACGACGAGGGGTCCCACAGCCAGCAGGCCTCGTCGGTAGGCATTTCTTCAGCGGTGAAGATGGCGCGCTGGAACACGGCCATACCTCCGTCGAAGTCTTTGACAGGCGAGTTGCCGCCGTTGCCCTCGGAAGCGAAATTGAGGTATATGTCAGTCAGAACCTCGGCCATCTGCGATGAGACGTCGGTGGTCTGATTGGGGTCGATGGGCTGCATGTTGAGGTCGTCGACGCACGATGCAAAACCGAATGCGGTGGCGGCCACGCCCATGCTCATGAATATTTTATTGAATTTTTTCATATTGGATGTTCTATTCTTTGATTAGGTGATAAAGATTAGAATGTGGCCACGATACCGAGTGTAGTAGTGATCGGACGCGGATAGGGGCTTCCCTGGATACCGCTGAACTCTTCGGGGTCGATGCCGGTGAATTTTGTAAGCACGAAAGGATTCTGCACGGCGGCGAAGAGGCGGAGTGTCAGCTGATCTTTGAGAAGATTGTTGAATGTGTATCCGAGTGTGATGTTGTCGCAACGGATGAACGATGCATTCTCCACAAAGTAGCTTGAGAGGGGGAGCAGTGTCGCCGAAGAAGAGTCAACGAAGAGGGGACGGTCGGCGAGGAGGTTTCCGAGCTGATACTGTGCTGCAGCGACGTTATATACGCGGCTGTTGTCGTAGCCGAGCTGGTTGTAGACGTAGTTGCCGAAGTTTGCGCGGAGCGAGATGCCGAGATCCCAGTTCTTCCATGAGAAGTTGTTGTTCCATGTCAGAGTAAACTTCGGATCTTTGGAGTGATAGTTGATGAGGTCGTCCTCGTTGATCACGCCGTCGCCGTTCTGGTCGACATACTGGTTCTCGATCGGATCGCCGTTGGAATCGTAAACCTGCTCGTAGACACGATATGTGAAAGCGGGTTCGCCCACCATGTGCCACATAAGGCCTGCGGCGCCATAGCCCGGCAGAGCAGCGGCCTGAGTCATCGTGCCGCCCTGGAGCTCGGTGATCTTGTTCTTGTTCCAGCTGTAATTGACTGCGGTGGTCCATGTGAAGTCGTTGGTCACGACAGGTTTGGCGGTCACTGTCAACTCGACGCCGACGTTGCGCATGGAGCCGATGTTGCTCCACATCTTGTTGGATGTGTTGGCCGCTCCGGTCGGAACGTATGAGAGCAGGTCGGTGGTGTTGCGCAGATACCAGTCTGCCGCGAGAGTGATGCGGTTGTTGAGGAAGCCCATGTCAAGACCGACACCCCATGTGGTTGTTGTCTCCCACTTCAGGTCGGGGTTGTAGGCGTCGGGATAATAGGGGTTGATCCATGTGCCGTCGCCGTTGGGATTCATGTACTGGTAGCCGGTGGTCGAGATAGCGTATGTAGGCAGGTAGGGGAAGTACATGCCGTCCATGTCCTGCTGTCCGGTCTTACCCCAGTTGAGGCGGAGCTTGAAGTCGTTGAGCCATCCCTGGGTCGACTCCATGAACTTCATGTTGTTGATCTTCCATGCGAGCGCGAGAGCGGGGAAGAGACCCCAGCGGTTCTCTTTCGAGAAGCGTGAAGAACCGTCGCCGCGGAGCGTGAAAGTAAGCAGATAGGTGTCGTCGAAAATGTAGTTCACACGACCGAAGAACGATACGAGCTGGTAGTGGTTTGCCCATTTGTAGACGTCGACACCGTCGTAGTTGTAAGACTTGCCGATGTTTTCAGCCGATGCGGGATTCTCGATCAGAGTGTATGCGCCGCCGGAGTAGATGTTGGCCCAGTCTTTGTCATAGCCGAGAGTGTTGATCACTGTGCTGTTGCGGCCGTGCCAGTCGAAGCGCTGCCAGTCGTAGCCGGCGGTCACGTCGAGGTTCGACTTGATGGCGTCGAATTCCTTCTTGTAGTTGATGTAGAAGTCGAGCAGAGTGTTGCGCTGGAGCTCATACCAGTCGTAGTGTGTGCCGGCGCCGTCGAGATAAGAGCCTCTCCATGCCATGATCGAGTTGGCAGCCACGTCGGTGTAGGCGGTATTCTTCGATACCTGGTAACCGAGGTTGAGGTTGAAGTGCAGATCGGGGCACCAGTAGAGGGCGTAGTCGAGCTGGAGGTTACCGTTGCTCGACAGAGTCTTGCCGACGATGTTCTGGTCGTTGAGCATCTGGACCGGGTTCTGCGACGAGTTGCTTTCAGGCTCGCCGGTGGTCTTCATGATGTTGTAGTAGCCGTTGAACATTGTCAGGCCGGTGTTGCCGTTGGTCACGTAGTCATATCTCACCGGATAGAGAGGCGACATTCCGACAGCGGTGCCCATCACGTCGGCAGACTGGTCGGAGCGCACGTAGCTTCCGCTGGCGTTTGCCGAGATGGTGAGAGCGTCGTTGAAGAGCTTGGGGTTGAGGTTGAATCCTACAGTCGTACGCTGCATGCCCGAAGTCTTGATGATACCCTGGTTGTCGGTGAACGACGCGTTCACGCGGTAGGGAACCACACCTGCGGAACCGCCGACACTGAGCGAGTAGTCCTGCGAGAATGAAGTGCGGAGCACCTCTTTCTGCCAGTCGGTGTCGTAAGATTCGAGTTCACCGGCAGCATTGGTAAACATCACATCCTGGATCATCTGGTTGGCGGCGTCGTTGCCATACTGCTCGTAGATCTGCTTGATCTGCGACGCATTCATCATTTTGAGGGTGTTGCGCGGTGTGTTCACATGGAAGTTGGCCGCAAAGTTCACCTGCGGACGGCCTTTCTTACCCTTTTTGGTGGTGATGATGATCACACCGTTGGATGCGCGCGAACCGTAGATGGCTGTAGCCGACGCGTCCTTGAGGATGGTCATCGACTCGATGTTCTGCGGGTTGAGCATCGTGAGGGCGTTTGTGCCGCCGGCGTTGGCCTGGTTTGTCTGGGGCACACCGTCGATCACGATCAGAGGGTCGTTGGATGCCGAAAGCGAGGAACCGCCGCGGATACGGATGTTTGCGTTGCCTGTCGGGTCACCGCCGGAGGTGGTGACGACCACACCGGGGCTCGCGCCTACGAGCAGATCCTGAGCCGATGTCGAGATACCGGCGTCAATATCGTCGGGAGTGACGATGGCCACTGAACCAGTGGCGTCTGATTTCTTGACAGAACCGTAACCGATCACGACAGTCTCGGCGAGCAGAGTTGCGTTCTGCTTCATCACGATGTCGAGGTGGGTCTTGCCGTTTACGGGCACATCCATCGGGTCATAGCCCACGTAGCTCACCACGAGAGTGGCGTTGGCCGGGACGTTGATGGTGAAGTTACCGTCAATGTCGGCCGATGTGCCGTTGGAGGTGCCTTTCTCCATAATAGTGGCACCAATCAGATCTTCTCCCAGCTCGTCGGCCACATGTCCGGTGACAGTGATCTTCTGAGCCAGCGAGGGAAATGCAAGTGTCAACAGCACGGCCATTGTCACCCACAGCTTCCTGTTCAGATGAAAACATAAGTTCTTCATGCAAGAATGTGATTTAGTTTTACATTGGGTTTATTTAGTATTATTTTTTTTCTTCGCGATCCGTAAGTGTATGCATACGACCGACCCGCGCGGCAATCAGCGCGCATGTCGGCCATATATTATTACTTCTGAGTTATGGTAGGTTTCATTACTCGGGTTAACTTGCTGTTTATGTGCAGGTAATGCCAAAGATTCTTTGCGTTCCGGAATCAATGCCTTACGGAAGAGCATGCATGGGTCAGTAGGTTATGTGGCGCAGTCTGTGACCTCCCGCTTACGGAAGCTCAGGAGTTTTCATGGCTTGACAACCTGTGACTATTTGCAAATCAGTTGCAAAAATAGACAATTGCGAGGAGATTAACAGATATAAACATATCTTTAACAGTGTTAATTAACAATTGTTAAAGCATTTCCTCACGCGTCTTCTTACCGACATGATGTTGAGACAGATTATGAGTGCGGTCATGGCCGCCCCGGTGCAGAGCGTTATCCAGAGCGGAGAGGGCACGGCTCCGAGGCCGGCGAGAGACTCCATGTAGAACGCTCTCAGGGTCATGACGCCTGCGGTGGCAAGCGCGAAAGCGAGCAGCGAGGCTGCCGTGATGACGGCGCAATAGGGTCGTGCGGTAGTGACGGGATCATAGCCCAGCATGATGAGCGAATGGATCTTGTCGCGGTTCTTCTCCATGATGAGCGACATGGAGAGCATGAGGATGAACAGAGAGAGTATGGTTATAAGTGTACCGATGGCGAGGACGATGCCGGCCACCACCCGGAGCATGAAGGCCGCCGAACTTGCCGATTTGTCGCCGGCAGCCTCAAGGCCGTGGCTGTCGAGATAGCGCGTTATCGCCACATCGCCCGGACTGCTTGTGTCGATTATCAGTCGTGAGGGCAAAGAAGGATGGTCGGATCCGAGTGCGGCGTTGGTCTCCTCCATGAACGCGCGCGGTACGAGGATTGTGTTCAGACGGTTGGAAAATCCCGCCACCCGGCCTGTGAAGCGTCTTGTGCGTGTGCCGTCCTCGCTTGTGAGCGTCAGCGAGAGCGGAATGCTCGACATGAGACCTTCGGACAGTTGCGGCAGACCGGCCGACGAGGCAAATCCGAAATTATAGAGTGTCAGGTAGTCTTTCGAGAGAATGATGGGCACCTCGCTGTCGCCCGGGCGGTATAGCCATTGTGAACGTGGAACGTCGACAAATTCGTCGGGTATCGATTCGAAAAACATGTAGGTCGACATTCCCCGGTCGCCGTTGCGCACACCGGCGAGCACCCGGTAGTCATTGGAGGTGAACTCCGCCATGCGGCGTACCCAGGGTTGGCTGCGCAGTTCGTCGGTCTCAGCCTCGGTGAAGCCTGACTGCGCGGCTCCCAGAGTATTGGCCGATGTCACTTTTTTGTTGACTACAAGATAGTCGCTGCGTATGAAGGAGTCTTCCGATGTCCAGATGGTGCGGGCGTCAAGAAAGAACTGAAGTCCTCCGAGCACGATGGCGAGACCGATGAAGTTGGAGAGTATGAACCCGGCGATCCGGGCTTTCGAGGTGTTTTTGCGCAGAAGGCGCGTGACAAGCTTGTCCATGATCCGGGGTCAGAGTTTGAGGCGCGATGTGTAGTCGAGCAGGATATGGTTGCCGACGGATGTCGATATTATGCCGGCGCCCTGTCTGTCGGCCTCTTCGGTGATCAGCGCGGCGGCTGTGCGGTTGTTTTCTTCGTCAAGATGACTCACGGGTTCGTCGAGAAGTATGAAGTCGAAAGGCTGGCAGATGCTGCGAATCAGGGCCACGCGCTGCTGCTGGCCGACCGACATGCGTCCGGCCGGGGTGTCGCGTCGGGAGTCTATTCCGAGCCGTTCGAACCAATCGCCGATCATGCGGTCTGAGGCATATCGGGTGAGCCGGTTCTTGAGCTGGACGTTTTCCCAGGCGGTAAGCTCCGGGAAGAGCGACAGTTCCTGCGGCAGGTAGGCGAGATGGCGGCGGCGTATCTCCTGCCACCGTCCGATGCTGAATCCGCAAGTGTCTTCTCCGTCAAACAGTATGCGGCCGGCGAAGTCGGTGCGTGATCCGAAAATGTAGGCGCACATCGACGACTTGCCGCCGCCGCTTGCCGCCTCGACCAGATAGCGCCCTCCGCGTGTGAAGCGCGCCGAGTTGAGCCATATGTCGGAAGCGGGGATCTGTTCGGATTCGAACACCCGTGGGAGTGTCTGAAAAAGGTCGATTGTATCCATCACTTGTCGGAGGCCGGGGCGGGAGACTGTGAGGTGACGTTCTCCGATTGTGCGGGTGCTGTCTCTCCGAATTCGGAGTTTACAAGAGAGACGAGAAAGTACTCGTCGGGATCTGCAGATACAAGAATGGCCCGGAAGCTGATGCTGTTTCCTTTCGAGTGCAGAGTCAGCGAGCCCGCCGATGCGATTCCCGCCATGCCGGCCGGGGCGCCCTGCGGAACGGAAGTGGCCACTCCGCCGACGGAGTTTTTGAAATAACCGGCAAGATCTGCCACCGGCGTCTTGCCGGCCAATTCACCTTTGGATATTTGAAGCGTTTTGCCGTTGATCTTCACATCGAGTCCGGCTTCGGAAAGAAAAGAGGAGAGGGCTGCGGTGTTCTGCCCGGAAACAGACACGTTGCCCCGGAGCGCGCTGCCGTCCTGACTGAATGCCACTGCGGCAGTACCGTCGATGGCTGAAAGTGCGTTGAGATAAACGCCGAAAACAGAAGGTCCTTTGGCAGACGCCTCTTTTCTGAGCTGCTCCATCAGTTTGGAAGGAAGTGCGATGGCGGCCACCGCGTCGGCAGTGCCTCCTATCGAGCTGATGACGTCGGTGTCGACCGTTCCCACGGGGAGCAGGCAGCGTGCAAGACTGTTTTTAGAGTTGAATACATCGGCTGTGATCTCGGTCTTCCCCTTGTCGAAGCTGACCGAGAATCCGAAGGAGGCCGGATCCTCATAGATGGTCTGCAGCGCCACCTGTATCACGGCGCGTTGCTCAAAGGGAATCGACGATGTGTTGAGAAGCCCGGCGATGCTGCCGCGCCCCTCGATATCCTTTTTGAATTTGCAGAGATCATCCGCCGCTGCATCGGAAGCGAAACTCGACGACTTGTCGAGCGAAATGAAATGTCTGACTTCCTTGGGGTCGATCGATTTCTGGCCGACGTTGATCCAGAAACGGTTGCCCGCGATCGCTATGTTGCCGCCTGTATCCACGCCGTCTGTAGTGGCGAACGAGTATCCGAGGTCGCTCTCCGCAACCTTTTTAAGTGCCGAGGGGTCTGCCGCGATGCCTGAGAAATAGGTGTAATATCCCACGCGGAAAATCACGGCCACCGAAGGCTCGATGCCACTGCGACCGTTGAAGAAAGCGTCGGCGAGTCTGCGGGAGCTCTCGTCTTTGCCGGCAGAGAGAAGAGCCGAGATCTTTTCCGACGGGCTGACAGACTCTCCGTCGACTTTGCAGCCGGCTTTCTCAAGTATAGCCTTGACATTGGCCACGGCCACGAGAGAGGCATCGGAAGGCACGGTGGCGATAAGATCGGACGCATCGGCCGACTGTCCCGACGAACAGGAGGTGGCCGAGATGGCAAGAGCGGCCATGATAGAGACGAGGAAAAGGTGGATTGTTTTCATAATTCAAGATTTGAACGCTTACTTATGAAGTAAGAACAGCGGATTTCGGTTGAGGGTTGCGTGCAAATTCCGCCCGGCAAGATCTTTGCGGAGGAATGTGCGAAAAAAAAGAGCGATCCGGTGGTGGAACGCTCTTAAATGGTGTTGTTATTGTTCTTGAGTGGGTGGTGATGGATTCGAACCACCGAAGGCGTAAGCCAGCAGATTTACAGTCTGCCCCATTTGGCCACTCTGGTAACCACCCGAATGCGGATGCAAAGTTAAGCAAAAAATCCGGAACAAAAAAATAAAAGTCCGATTAATTTGCATTTTCGTTGAAAACAGACCGCAAACAGACCGCAACAGAGCGAAACAGGCAAAAGATTCCCCCGCTTCCGGCAGGGAGCGGGG
The DNA here is from genome assembly GCA_947176745.1 of uncultured Muribaculaceae bacterium. Lineage (GTDB taxonomy): Bacteria > Bacteroidota > Bacteroidia > Bacteroidales > Muribaculaceae > Lepagella. Next base: position 4,116 of record CAMWRV010000007.1, on the reverse strand, counting down.
GAGGGTGTATGTGTAATTCAAGGTTTGTCGGATGGATGATCCGGTGCCGCGTCAGATAGAGAGGCGGCGCAAGGTCGACATCAGTTCCTGATTGATCGGCTTGTCGTTCTTGATCGCCTTGGTGAAAGGCACATAGACGATCTCTTCGTTCTTTATGCCGATCATGACGTTGCGCTGGTCGTCGAGCAGGGCGTCGACCGCCGCCGCGCCCATGCGCGAGGCGAGAATACGGTCGTGGGCCGTGGGTGAGCCTCCGCGCTGCAGGTGTCCGAGGATAGAGACGCGCACGTCATAGCCGGGGTATTCCTCGTTGACGCGCTGAGCCAGACCCATCGCGCCGCCGGTGATGGGCGATTCGGCCACAAGCACGATCGATGAGTTTTTCGACTTGCGGAATCCGTTCTTGATAAGCTCGGAGAGCTGGTCGACCTGCGTCGAGATCTCGGGTATGATGGCGGCCTCGGCTCCGGAGGCGATCGCGCCGTTGAGGGCGAGGAAGCCGGCGTCGCGTCCCATCACCTCGATGAAGAAGAGACGTTCGTGCGAGGTGGCGGTGTCGCGTATCTTGTCTACGCACTCCATGATGGTGTTGAGGGCGGTGTCGTATCCGATCGTGGTGTCGGTGCCGTAGAGGTCATTGTCGATCGTGCCCGGAAGGCCGACGATCGGGATCTGGAACTCGTTGCCGAAGATGCGGGCTCCGGTCAGAGAGCCGTCGCCGCCGATCACCACCAGAGAGTCGATCTCGTGGCGGCGCATCACGTCGTAGGCGCACTGGCGCCCCTCGGGAGTCTGGAACTCCTTGCAACGGGCCGTCTTGAGGATCGTACCGCCGCGCTGTATGATGTTCGACACGTTCTGGGTGGAGAATTCCTCGATTTCGTCATAGATCAGACCGCGGTAGCCGCGATAGATGCCATAGACCTTGAATCCGGCGTCGAGGCCGGCGCGCGTCACGGCGCGGATGGCGGCGTTCATGCCCGGGGCGTCACCGCCCGAGGTCAGGATGCCGATTGACTTTACGTTGCTCATGTCAAGTTGCGTTATGTCTCCTCTCGTTCCGGGGAGAGTCTTATTATTTTACAAAGATAACAAAAATTATTAACTTTGTGCCATGAAAGGATTGAAAAACATAGTCATCGATCTCGGGGGCGTGATGATCGATCTCGATCGCGACCGCTGCGTTGAAGCATTCAAGTCTCTGGGTCTCAGTGATGTGGATTCGATGCTTGGGCTTTATCGCCAAGAGGAGCCTTTTCTCTCGATCGAGACGGGTCGCATCACAGTATCGGAATTCTATGATGAATTGCGCCGCCGTACCGACGGCAATATTCCGGACGCGGCGTTCGAGAGCGCTTTCGACAGATTTCTTGTTGCCCTCCCTGTCGAAAGGCTTGCCGCGCTGCGGCGGCTTCGCGAGGCCGGATGCCGCACATATATGATATCGAACACCAACGCCATAATGTATGACGGATGGATCAAGCGGGCGTTCATGCAGGAAGGTCTGCGCGTCGGAGACTATTTCGACGGTATAGTCACAAGTTTCGCCGAGGGAGTGTGCAAGCCCGATACGGAGCTTTTCGCGACTGTGTTGCGGCGCTATGCTCTCGACGCTTCGGAATCTCTTCTTCTTGATGACTCGGAAGCCAACTGCGAGGCTGCCCGCGGTCTCGGCATGAAGGCAGTGCGCATAATCGGCGATAAAACCCTGCTCTCGGTGGCGGCAGAGCTGCTTTGACGGCTTATATGGTAAAGGCTTTTTATGGTAAAGGCAGAGAATGACAGACGACCTGCGGCGGTGACTGTCGGAACGTTCGACGGCGTGCATCGGGGTCATCGCGCCGTGCTGGCGTTTCTCCGCGAGGAGGCAGCGAGGCGGGGACTTGATCCGCTGGCGGTGACTTTCGACCGTCACCCGCTCATGACTGTCGCGCCCGACCGTGCTCCGAAGATGATAACAGGAGCTGACAACCGAGACTTGATGATTGCTGGGTGTGGCGTAGGTGTGCGCCGCGTGGAGTTTACAGGAGAGATCCGCCGCATGACCGCCACTGGCTGGATGCGCGAGCTGCGCGACCGCTACGGTGCGCGCCTGATCGTGCTCGGATATGACAACAGGTTCGGATGCGACGGTGCGACGATGACCGACGATGATCTTCGCGAGGCGGGTCGGTCGCTTGGCATAGAAGTGGAGAGAGGCCCCGAAGTAGAGGGTTGCAGCTCTTCGGCAATACGCCGTGCTGTCGAAGAGGGCGATATGGAGAGGGCCGCAGATATGCTCGGACGCCCCTTCTCGCTTGCCGGAACGGTTGTGTCAGGACGGAAGCTCGGGCGCACCATCGGGATTCCGACCGCCAATCTGGCTGTCGGCCCCGGAATGCTTCTGCCGCGCGCAGGCGTATATGCCGCATCAGTCATGACCCCGGACGGTATGCGCGACGCGGTGGTGAATGTCGGCTTATGTCCGACCGTGACCGATGGCGACAGAGTGACGGTCGAGGCTCATCTGCTTGATTACTCGGGAGATCTCTATGGCCGGACAATCGAGATATTCTTCAACAGCCGTCTGCGCGACGAACGTAAATTCGGCAGTCTCGACGAACTGACACGGCAGATCAGCCTCGACATAGAAGAGGCACGCCGGAAAAATCTTCGGCATCATCGCCGGGATTAGGAAATTATTTATTATCTTTGTTAAATTTATGTGGCGTGTGCGCACGCCGATGTTCATGAAAAACAGCAAAGAGATGGAAGTTATCAATTTTGCGGAAACCCCCAGCATCGTAAACCGTTATATGCTGGAGCTCCGCGACGTCACGATACAGCACGATCCGATGCGCTTCCGCGCCAATCTTGACCGTATCGGCCAGATCATGGCCTATGAGATCTCGAAACGCCTTGATTACAAGGAGACGGCGGTCGAGACTCCGCTTGGCCGCTGCGTGTGCCGCGAGCCGTCGGACACGGTGGTTGTGGCCACGATCCTGCGTGCCGGGCTCCCTTTCCACCACGGATTTCTCAACTGCTTCGACCGCGCCGAGAACGCGTTTGTAAGCGCTTACCGCCGCTACAGGGAGAAAGGTGACACATTCGACGTCCTTGTCGAGTATCTCGCCTCTCCGCGTCTCGATGGCAAGACCCTTCTTCTTGTGGACCCGATGCTCGCCACCGGCAGCTCGATGGAGCTGGCATACCGTGCGCTTCTCACCAAGGGAACTCCGGCGAAGATCCATGTGGCCAGCGTGATAGCCTCGCGCCAGAGCGTGGAGTACATACGCGACCATTTCCCCGAGGGAACCACACTCTGGTGCGGAGACATAGATGACGAAGTGAATTCGCACAGCTACATTGTGCCCGGTCTCGGCGATGCCGGTGACCTCGCGTTCGGCATAAAGGAATAAGAAGGAACAAGCTGCTCCCGTCTATGAGGCTCGACAGTATCGACATATTGAATTTCAAAAACATAGCGGAAGCGAGACTTGAGTTCTCGCCCCGCGTGAACTGTCTGCTCGGTCTCAACGGCATGGGCAAGAGCAATCTGCTTGAGGCGATACACTTCCTCAGCATGGCGAGGCCGATAAGATCCGTTCCAGAATCGGCGCTCATACGCCACGGCTCCGACATGCTGATGGTCAAAGGCACATACACTTCAGATTCAGGCGCGGCCGAGACGGTGAGCTGCGGCATAGTCAAAGGTAAAGGGAAGACGCTGAGGCGCAACGACAAGGAATACCAGCGGATCTCGGAGCATATCGGCAAGTTCCCGATAGTGACAGTCACTCCGGCAGACTCCGAGATCGTCACCGGCAGCGGCGAGGTGCGCCGCCGCCTGATGGATGTGGTCATATCGCAGGCCGATCCGTCGTATCTGTCGAGGCTAATACGCTACAACCGCGGACTCGAGAGCCGCAACAAGATGCTGCGGGCCGGAGTCAACGACCGCCTTCTCTACGAATCGGTCGAGGCCGGAATGTCGGAAGCAGCCGCCGGAATCCATGAGGCTCGCCGCCGCTGGACCGAAGAGATACTTCCCGATTTCGCCCGCTACTACTCGCGCATATCCGATGACGCAGAGAAAGCCTCGCTCAGTTACAGGAGCGTGCTCAACGAGCACGG
>CAMWRV010000006.1 GCA_947176745.1 uncultured Muribaculaceae bacterium | reverse complement strand
CAGATTGAAATGACGTGCGAAAGCGTAGTCGCGCGAGTCATGCGCGGGAACGGCCATGATAGCTCCGGTGCCGTAGCCTGCAAGCACGTAGTCGCTGACCCACACCGGAATCTTCTCTCCCGTCAGAGGGTTGACAGCATAGCTGCCGGTGAATACGCCCGAGACTTTCTTCTCGATCTGACGCTCGCGTTCGGTCTTGTGCTTCACCTCGTCGAGGTATGCGCTGACGGCGGCTTTCTGTTCCGGAACGGTCAGCAGGCTGACATATTCAGATTCAGGAGCGAGCACCATGAATGTCACTCCGAATACGGTGTCGGCGCGAGTGGTGAAAATCTCGAGCGAGATGTCGGAGTCTGCCACGTCGAAGCGCATCTCGGCTCCTTCGGAGCGGCCTATCCAGTTGCGCTGCGTCTCCTTGAGCGAGTCGCTCCACTCGAGAGTGTCAAGATCTTCGAGAAGACGCGGGGCATAGGCCGACACGCGGAGACACCACTGGTTCATCAGTTTCTGCTCCACCGGGTAACCGCCGCGCACGCTCAGCCCCTCGCTCACCTCGTCGTTGGCAAGCACCGTGCCGAGCTGCGGGCACCAGTTTACCATTGTCTCCCCCTGATAGGCTATGCGGTAGTTCATGAGCCGTTCGCGCTGCTCCTTTTCGGTCAGTGCGTTCCATTCGTCGGCAGTGAAAGCCATCTCCTTGCCGGCGGCGGGGTTGATGCCCTCTGATCCGTGCGCCGCGAAATGTTCAGTCAGACGCGACACGGGCATCGCGTTGCCCAGATCAAGGTCATAATATGAATTAAACATTTGCATGAACGCCCACTGCGTCCAGCGGTAATAGTCAGGGTCGCAGGTGCGCACCTCGCGGCTCCAGTCGAATGAGAACCCGATCTTGTCGAGCTGCTCGCGATAGCGGGCGATGTTCTCGGTCGTGGTCTTCTCGGGGTGCTGGCCCGTCTGGATGGCATACTGCTCGGCGGGGAGGCCGTAGGCGTCGTAGCCCATCGGATGAAGCACGTTGAAGCCCTGCTGGCGCTTGAAGCGCGCATAGATGTCGCTGGCTATGTAGCCCAACGGATGGCCGACGTGAAGCCCCGCTCCCGAAGGGTAGGGGAACATGTCGAGCACGTAGAACTTTCTGCGCTCCGGGTCTTCCTTTACCTCATAGATCCGGTTCTCGCGCCAGAACTCCTGCCAGCGCTTCTCGATTTCCTTGTGATTATACTCCATTATGGTGTTGATAAATAGTGTCTTTGTCGCTCGGATGCCGCTTCGGGCGGTTATCCTGCTGTCTGAATTGCAAAATTACAAAAAAAATTCCTAAATTTGCCCTCTGATCATGAATGCGCTGAAAGATACGTCGCGCGCGTGCCCCGAAAGCGGAGGCGTGAGAAGCGGACTGATGTGGTCGGCTATGCTGACAGGGGCGACTTATGTCTTCCCGCTTATAGTGTATCCTCACGTTTCGAGGGTGCTCGGTGTGGCAGACATAGGTCTTGTCGGCTTTATCGACAGTGTGGTCACATGGTTCATACTCATCTCGATGATGGGCATATCCATACTCGGCATTCGCGAGACTGCGAAGGCCGGCGGCTCGCCTGAAGGTCTCGGGCGGGTTCTTTCCGGTCTGCTCGCGGTCAACGGTGTCATGACTCTTGTCTGTCTTGTGGCGATGGCTGCGGTGACAGTCGCCGTTCCCCAGCTGCGCGAGCATTGGCGGCTGATGGGGGTCGGCATGTGCAAGCTCCTGTTCAATCTCTTTATTGTCGAGTGGTTCTGGCGCGGCATAGGGAAATTCCGTTACATCACGGTGCGGACTGTGGTTGTACGCGCCGCATATGTGGCGGCGGTCTTCCTGACTGTCAAAGGCCCCGACGATACTTTCCTCTATTATTTCCTGACCATGACTGTCGTGGCGGTGACAGCGGCGGTCAATATGTGGCGTACTCGCCTCTATGTCGCTTTCCCGCAGGGTATTGTCTCTCTCAGACGTGCGGCTGAAGATGCGCGGAGATATGCCCGCCCCTTTTTCTCGCTCGGCACATACATGCTGCTGACCGCGTTCTACACCACTCTCAATGTGGTGATACTCGGATTCGTCTCGACCGACACGGAAGTAGGATACTACAGCACGGCAGTCAAGCTCTTTTCAATATTTCTCGCTCTTATCACCGCGCTCGGAATGGCAGTCATGCCGCGCACAAGCGTTCTTGCCTCGCAAGGCCGAAGAGATGTCATCCGCAAGGAGTCTGTCAGATACGTGCGCGTTCTGATTTGCGCGGCGGTTCCGGTTTCCGTGCTGGGAGTGGTGTTCGCGCCCGAAGCCGTCATGCTCCTGTGCGGTCCCGGTTATGAGGGTGCGGTGCTTCCGGTCAGGATCATATTCCCGTTCATAGTGGTGTTCGCGATTGAGCAGCTTCTCGTGATGCAGATACTGACACCGCTCGGGCGCGACAGGGCGGTTAACCGCAATTCGCTTGTCGCCGCGGCGGCCGGAGTCGTGCTCAACGCTCTGCTTGTGCCGCGTTTCGGAGCGGCAGGAAGCGCGGTGGTATGGGTGACGTGCGAGACTATTGTCATGTCGCTGTCGATATTCTCTGTCAGAAGAGCTCTGCTTGCGCCTGAGGAATCCCTCTCACGCGCGCGCACACGATCGCGACATGCAATATAGGGTCATGTGCCGACGTTATGGATTAGATGGATAAGATCAGGAAACTTGTTTTTGCAACCAACAATCCCCATAAGCTACAAGAGGCCCGCCAGATAATTTCAGGCGGTTTCGAGATCGTGTCGCTTGCCGAGATCGGATGTCACGATGACATACCGGAGACTGCCGACACACTCGAGGGCAATGCTCTGATCAAGGCAAGATGGGTTAAGGAAAGATACGGCTACGACTGCTTCGCCGACGACACCGGCCTCATGGTCGATGCTCTCGGCGGTGCGCCGGGAGTCTACAGTGCACGTTATGCCGGCGAACACTGCACTCCGGCCGACAACGTGGCTAAACTGCTTGATGAGATGAAGGGGAAATCAGACCGCCGCGCGCGATTCGCCACTGTGATCGCTCTGATCGCCGGGGGTGAGGAGCACTGTTTCGAAGGCAGTGTCGGCGGATTGATAGCCGAAAGCCCGCACGGCGACGGCGGGTTCGGATATGACCCGGTGTTTGTGGCCGAAGAGACCGGCCGCTGTTTTGCCGAGATGACCGCCGATGAGAAAAACGCCATATCCCACCGCGGGCGCGCCATGCGTGCGCTGCGCGATTTTCTCGCCTCTGCGGTCACTGCGCTTCTGCTGTTATGCTGTGCTTTTGCCGCCGGAGCGGAAGACTGGCGCCTGCTTCCCAGTTATGACGGGCAGATGGAACGCATCATCGACACATCAAGATATACCTATTTCCTCGGTGCGTCGCGCCAGTATGTCAAGGGTGACGCTGTGGTGGGCACGATGCCCGGCGTTTTGTTCCGTTACGACAAGGAGGGAGAGGAGATGAGGCATCTCAACTCGCAGAATCTTCTGTCGGGCAATGTGGTGCGTTCGATCGAATATAATTTCGACAAGAAGTATCTTGTCGTCGCATATGATGACGGCGATATCGACCTTGTATATGACAACGGTGATGTCTACAATGTCCCCGGACTCAAACTCGCCGACTCGTCGCTCGACAAGACTGTCAATAACATCAACTTCGACAATTCCGAAGGAATGATCTACATAGCCACCAATTTCGGCTATGTCTCGATCGACGACAGCCGCCGTGAAGTCGCCACTTCAAGAGTTTTCAATGTGCCGCTTGTCGGAGTTTTCAAGTTTCAGGGCAATCTCTGGATTGCAACCGACAACGCGATATATTACGGCAGTCCCAAAGCGTTCGACATCTCGGAGTTCACCAAGATGTGCGACTGCGATGTGATGCTCCGCATATTTCCGGTCGATGACGACAATATCTATCTGCTTCACGGGCCGTCGGGGGAGATCTACTGTAACCGCATAACAAAGAGCGGCGGCGTATACCGCCGCACCGGAGTGTCGACCACATCCGAACTCGGACTTGAAAGACTCCGCGACGGATTTCTCATTGTCGGTCCCCGTGTGCTGCAGGTCTTCGACGGCAACGGCAATGTGACCCGACATGAGCTTGCGGAGTCCGACCGCAGTTCAAGAGCCGGAACTTGGGACGGCTCGGAGTTCTGGCTGTCGTGCGCCAGAAAGGGCATTGCCCGCAAGAGGGCGCCGCGTGCCGGTTCGTCGGAATGGACAGTCCTTGCAGACTATGCCTTCCCGAACGCCTCGAATGTCTACGTCAGCACATCGATGGCATACCATCCCGAATACGGTATGCTTGTCCGCAACTACGGAATGGACAAGACTATCAATTCATATAACGGAAACTACGTGATAACCAACGATCTCATCTGCGGTTACCGCGACATGACCTGGACGCCTCTCTCGACCATCTACAGAGTGCCCGAAATGACGGGGCTGGCGTTTCGCAATCCCAACGGCCTTGCAGTAGACCCGAACAACCGCGACCATGTGTATTGCGGCTCGCCATACAACGGAATACTCCGCCTTGACCTGAAAGACGCCGCGAAATCTCTCCACATGTCGAAACCCAACGACGTGCTCGGCGGCTACGGGAAGACCGGGTTCATACCCGTCGTTCCCGAGACTCCGGAGGGGATGTTCTTCCCCCAGAGGTGTGTCTTCGCCTCGCCGTCGTTCGACGCCTCCGGCAATCTCTGGTCAGCCTACGTGAATCCGGATTCAAACGACGGCAGCACATACACCGAGCTGTGGGCGTGGACTCCTGAAGACAGGGCTGCCACAACTTCGGCCTCCACCTATCACGAATGGAAGAAGTTCAGGTTCGACGGCATCGAGTCGGGCAACGCTCCGGTTGTACTCCCGCTTAGGGCGTCGCGCAACCGCAACATCGTGCTTGCCCACGGAAATACCAACCGTACGCCGATGCTGATATTCAGCCACAACGGCACGCTCGACAATACTTCTGACGACACCTTCTCGCAGATGAAGACTATCAACGACCAGGACGGCGAATCGATCACGTTCAATGCCGTGTATGCCATTCACGAAGATCAGCAGACTGGTCTTGTCTGGGTCAGTTATGGAGACGGCATATTCACGTTCAACCCTGCGGAGGCACTTGTGTCGCCGGGTGATGTAAGGCGCATAAAAGTGCCCCGAAATGACGGCACCAACCTCGCCGACTATCTGCTCGACGGGGTGACTGTCAACTCGATCATGGCCGACAGCAAGGGGCGCAAATGGTTCGGCACAAACGGGGCCGGACTCGTATGCACAAGTTCTGACGGACGCGAGATCCTGAGGACGTATACCGCCGATAACTCGAAGATTCCGAGCAATTACGTCTATGCCGTGTGCGAGAACACCGCTGCGGGATCGTTCATGATCTCGACCGACAAGGGTCTGTGCGAGCTTTACATGAGCGGTTCAGCCGAGACAGGAGGCTCCTCGGTTCGTACTTATCCCAACCCTGTGCGCCCCGGTTACTATGGTTACGTCACGGTCGACGGCCTTCCCGACGGAGCGATGGTCAAGGTAGTAGATGTGGCGGGAAATGTGATAAAGGAATGCGGCAGTGCTGATACCGGCGAAGCGAAATGGGATATTACCGACATGGGGTGCCGCAGGGTTCCCGGAGGAGTGTATTTCATCATTGCTACCAACGGCCCCTCGTCCGACAGTTATGCCAAAGTCTCGAAAGTTCTTGTAGTTGAATAAGACCCCATCCCACAAAAAATGTTAAAGCAGGGGCAGAGCTAACTTGAATAAATTTTAGTTAAAACAACAATTAAAATGAACACTCATCCGGCTAATCATGTTGGTGCATCATCGCAGCTTCCGGCCATCTTTGACCTTTTGGTTCAGTCGCATAGCCCGCTATGCTCCTTCACCTGCAAGGTCAAATCTGACCGAAATCTGCGACCCCTGCATTAACATTTTTTGTGGGATGGGGTCTTAAAACATGAAAATGAGAAGATATATATTGATTATCGGCTGTATGGCCGCGATGGCGTCGGCGTCGCACGCGCTTGAGATCGCCGTGACCCCGGGATCGCTCGTCTCCGAGCTGCCCGCGCTTGTCAACACGCAAGACAAGTCTCTTGTACTCAAAGGAACCGCCGGCGAGGAGGATCTTGCGCTTGTCAGCCGGATGTCGCACACGGTAACGACTCTCGACATGTCAGGTCTCACAATCGTGACAGGCGCGATTCCTCAGCATATGCTCACCGGCTCGAAGGTCTCGGTGTTCAGATTTCCGGAGGGTGTGACGGCGATAGGTGAGTCTGCGTTTGCAGGAAGCAATCTCAGGGTTGTCACTCTTCCGGAAAGTGTAACGCATGTGGGTGACTATGCATTTGCATCGTGTCCGCAGCTTACAGCCATACGCTTTCTTTCTATGCCTGAATTAGGCTCCGGCGTGTTCAAGGATTGCGTGGCTCTGACCACGGTCGAGATGCCGTTGGAAATGACCGTTGTCCCCGAGTCTATGTTCGAGGGCTGTGTGTCGTATTCGCAGAGTCCGTCGGAAGATGTGGTTTCTGTAGGTGCGTACGCCTATCGCGGCACGGCGGTGGAACGGCTTGATCTGATGAGAGCCGAGCGTCTCGGCGATTTCTGCTTTGCTGACATGTCTGCTCTCAGTGAGATCAATATCGATCTGTCGCACGATCTGGAAGTAGGCACCGGCGTGTTCTACAATGACGGTGCGGTCGGAATGATTCCGCACTGGCAGGGAAACATGCCTGATCTCGCACTGGCATATTCGTCGGGACGGCAGAAAGAGCCGATATCGTCTGAAGTGATCGGAGAGGCGGCTTTCGCCAACAACACCGACATCGGTTACGTGGCGTTGTCATCGGGCGTGCGCGAGATCAAGGCGCATGCGTTCCGTAACCTTCTGTCGCTCGAACAGGTAGATGTGAGAGCCCTTGGCAAGAATATCCCCGAAGTGGATCCGCTTGCTTTCTCGGGTCTTGAGAATGCGGATGGACGCTATGACATAATTCTCAATGTGGAGAAAGATACCAACAACGAGTGGAAGGAGCATCCTGTGTGGGGTCTCTTCAATATCCTCAATCTTGACACTGGAGTCGTTGACAATACAGACTTAGGCGGCTATGCCATGACCATCGTCCGTGACGGCGTCACGGTAAGCGTGTCGGCCGGTTCGCCGATCGATTATCTCGGCGTGTTCGCTCTCGACGGTACGGTGCTTCACGAATCAAGACCTGCAGCGACCGAGGGTGAGGCCTTACTGCCCGATGGCTCCGGGGTGATAGTTGTCAAGGCCGTAAGCGCAGGCCGCGAGAAAGTGGTCAAGCTGCGCTGATGACAATTCTCCGGATGCCGGCCGAATGGTGTCGGCAACGCGGATTCAACAGATTGAATAATATGACAGAGCGGAGACGCCGGAACTTCCGGTTGTCTCCGCTCTGATTATGAGGGAACGGTGAGTTTTGCCCGGTCAGTCGCGACGGAAAAGATCGCGTGTGTAGACCTTTCCGGCCACGTCATCGAGGTCGGGGTCGAAGCGGTTGGCGATTATGGCTGCCGATTCCTCCTTGAAGCGGCGCAGGTCGTTGACAACACGGCTGCCGAAGAATGTCGAGCCGTCTTCGAGGGTGGGCTCGTAGATTATCACGTTGACCCCTTTCGCCTTGATACGCTTCATGACACCCTGGATCGACGACTGACGGAAGTTGTCGCTGTTAGACTTCATGGTGAGTCGGAAGACTCCGACAGTGCAGGGTTTCTCGTCGCCGCTGAAGCTGTTGCGGTGCGAATAGCCATACCATCCGGCGGCCTTCAGTATCTGGTCGGCCACAAAGTCCTTGCGCGTGCGGTTGCTCTCGACGATAGCCGTCATCATGTTCTGCGGCACGTCGGCGTAGTTTGCCAGAAGCTGCTTTGTGTCTTTGGGCAGGCAGTAACCGCCATATCCGAACGACGGGTTGTTGTAGTGGGTGCCGATGCGCGGATCGAGGCCAATGCCCTCGATAATGGCCCTTGAGTCGAGACCTTTTACCTCGGCGTAAGTGTCGAGCTCGTTGAAGTAGCTTACGCGGAGCGCAAGATATGTGTTGGCGAAAAGTTTCACGGCCTCGGCCTCTTTCAGTCCCATGAACAGGGTCGGTATATCGGTTTTTATAGCTCCCTGCCGGAGAAGAGCGGCGAATTCCTCGGCTTTCTGCCGCAGGAAAGCGATGTCGGCTGTCTTTGCGATTGCTTCGTTTTCTGCCGAGTGGTCGTCGCCGTCGATATGCTTGGGAATTCCGACGATGATTCGCGAAGGGTAGAGATTGTCGTAGAGCGCTTTGCTCTCGCGGAGGAATTCGGGCGAGAAAAGCAGGTTGAGACGGCGCACGCCGCGTGCGGCATATCTCATGTAGAGACTGCGGCAATATCCGACCGGAATCGTCGACTTGACCACTATCACAGCGTCGGGGTTGACGTCGAGAACCATGTCGATCACTTCCTCGACATGCGAGGTGTCGAAGAAGTTCTTCTCCGAGTCATAGTTGGTAGGAGTGGCCACAACTATGAAATCCGCTTCGGCATAGGCTTTTGCGGCGTCGAGCGTGGCTGTCAGGTCGAGGTCGCGCCCGGCCAGATATTTCTCTATATACTCATCCTGGATAGGTGATACGCGGCGGTTGATCATCTCGACTTTCTGCGGGATGACGTCGACTGCGGTCACCCTGTTGTGCTGGGCGAGGAGCACCGAGATGCTTAGTCCGACATATCCGGTGCCGGCTACTGCTATATTCATGTTGCCGTATGTTGTTTGGTTTCTGTTTCTTCAGTTTTTGAGTTGCGGAGTCATTTGCCTGTCATGGCGAGAATCGCGTCAGATATGTCGCGGGTGTTGCTGAGTCTCGGAATCTTGCGCTGGCCGCCGAGTTTCCCCGTGCCCACGCTTCTGAGCCACTGGTCGAACGTGCCGGCAGGCAGAGATATGATTTCCGGCGGGTCGAGAAATATCGTGTGCGACCGCTTCGCGTCGTAGTCCGAGTTGAGTCGGCGAAGCTCACGGTCGAGCGATTCGGCGAAGGCCCCGGTGTCAGACGGTGCGTGCAGCCATTCGACGAGCCACTGGTGACGCCCTTTCGAGTCGCCTGTGGCGAACACAGGCGAGGCGGTGTAGTTGCGGATGGCGCATCCGTTTTCAAGACATGCCGCCGCTATGGCACGCTCGGCATTCTCTTCCATCAGTTCCTCTCCGAATGCGTTGATGAATGTCTTGGTGCGTCCTGCCACCCGGATCTTGACCGGAGATGTCGACTCGACCCGCACGGTGTCGCCGAGACGATAGCGCCAGAGTCCGTTGCTTGAGGTTATGAGAAGTTCGTATACGTGCCCTGCCCTTACCTCATGGAGGGGAAGTATGGTCTGCGACGGATCGCTGATGTCGATGAATTCATAGAAGATGTCGTTGTCGATAAGGAGCAGCATCGCCGGATCCGCGAGATCGTTCTGGACGGCGAAGAAGCCCTCGGAGGCGTTGTAGGTCTCGACAAAGTGCATCTTGGCCTGGTCGGTCAGCGACGTGTATATGGCCCGGTACGGTTCGAACGATATGCCGCCGTGGAAAAAGACCTCAAGATTCGGCCACGCGTCGCTTATGCGGCTTACTCCCCGGGCATGCATCACCTCCTTGATGACGGTCAGAAACCACGACGGAACCCCCGATATATTGGTTATGTCGGCGTTCATCGAGGCTTTGACGAGGGCGGGCAGTTTCTCCTGCCAGTCGGGGAGGAGTGCGGTCTGCATGTCGGGCACGCGGAATCTGTTGGCAAGCGGATTGATGCGGTTGATGAGTGTGGCGCTGAGGTCGCCGACGCGAACGCGCGGATCCGATGGCTTAAGCTCGCTGGCGAACGAGCCTCCGAGCACAAGGGCTTTGCCCGAGAAGATGCGGGAGCGCGGGTTGGCGCGGAGGTAATGGGCCACACAGTCGGAAGCGCCCTTGTAGTGGCAGCGGTGAAGACTGTCGGTTGTGACCGGAGTGCGGTCTGCATGTCGGGCACGCGGAATCTGTTGGCAAGCGGATTGATGCGGTTGATGAGTGTGGCGCTGAGGTCGCCGACGCGAACGCGCGGATCCGATGGCTTAAGCTCGCTGGCGAACGAGCCTCCGAGCACAAGGGCTTTGCCCGAGAAGATGCGGGAGCGCGGGTTGGCGCGGAGGTAATGGGCCACACAGTCGGAAGCGCCCTTGTAGTGGCAGCGGTGAAGACTGTCGGTTGTGACCGGGATGTATTTCGACCGGCCTCCCGACGTTCCCGATGACTGGGCATAGTTGCGGCACACGCCGGGCCATAGCACATCGGGTTCACCCTCGGTCATGCGCATCACATCCTCTCTGATCTCCTCATATTCGAAGACCGGCACTCTGTCGCTGAACTCTTTGTAGAGATCGCTGTTGTGAAGAATGTCGGCAAAACCGTACCGCCGTCCGACCTCGGTGCCGGCGCCTCTGTGAAGTAGTCTCTCAAGCACTCTTTTCTGAATTGCGGGAGAATCGCCGCTCCATCTGTCGGAACGGCGTGCGTGGATGAGGAAAGGAAGCCGGGCTATCGGTGTATAGTTCATGTGTGGTATCTGATGTGTAGTTAAAACGTTAAAATCGCCAAAAAGATATTTATATCTGTGGTAAATTTTATTATATAATTAAAAAGTAGTAAATTTGCGTTTGCCTCCGGCTCTACGGCGCGGTGTCTGAATACAGACGGCTCCGTTCAGTATCACATGATTCAGCCGGTGCGCCATCTGCAACTAACTTCAGAATATGTTTTCATTGTCTGTACCTGCGGTATCATATGTGCTTGTCGCGGCAGTATTCATCGCGGCGGCTGTCGCGCGCTTCTACGGCATGCGTCCGTATATGCGGGCGGCTCGGTTTGATAATCCCCCCCTTCCTGGCCCGGATGACAGATGCCCGAAGGCCTCGGTCATTGTCTACGCCCGTGGTGGTGAGGAGGAACTGGTCATGTCGGCGGTCCGCGAGATAAAGCGGCAGGATTATGCCGATTTCGAAGTGATCGTGGTCTGCGACGCCTCAGTGGCGCAGGCTCATTTCATTTCGGAGGAGCTTGCCGGAATGTGGCCCGATGTATATGTCACGTTTGTGCAGCCCGGCTCTCACAACCTCAGCCGCCGCAAACTGGCCACAACAATAGGCGTCAAAGCGGCCAAAGGAGAGGTGATAGTCACTACAGTGGCCAATATCGTGATTCCATCGGAAAGATGGCTGAGTTCGATCATGGCTCCTTTCTGCGGCGATGCAGGAGAAAGCATAGATGTCTCGATGGGGCTTTCATGCATGGACTTCAGTGAGCTGACCGGGCCGTTCAGATGGTATCGTCAGTTTGATTCGGTCCTTTCCAACGCGTTGTGGATCGGTTATGCGGCATCCGGTCGTCCATACCGCGGTGACGGCTATAATCTGGCGTTCCGCAAAAGCGTCTTTTTCAAGCATAAGGGCTATGCGTCGACAATCAATCTCCATTATGGCGACGACGACCTTTTCATAAGCGAGATAGCCGATGGAGAAAATGCGCGTGTCGTGCTCGGCGAGGACAGCATTCTCATTACCCGCTGGGGAGAATCTGCCAACCGGGTGTGGAGCATCCGCAAGGCGAGGTATCTTTTCACCTCACGATGGCTTGTCCGCGCCCCCTTCATAAGGGCAACGGTGATGAAGTGGCTGCAGTGGGTTGTGCCGGGCTGTGCCGCAGCCGCCGCTCTGACCGGTCTTCCGTCTCTTGTGCCTCTGGCGGCGGCCTCGGCCGGTCTGCTGTGGTTCTGGGGAATGGAGATATGCCATTACCGCCGTCTCGCTCCGCGCATGCAGGCTGTAAGGCTCTGGTGGGGCGTGGCGCCGTTCTGGTTCTGGAAACCTCTCGGAGACCTGATATTCCGTCTTGACCATCATGGTAGCCGGATAAAGAACTTCACCTGGCAGCGCCCCACGAGGTTCTGGAAATGGAGCTGATATATACGGTCGTGTTTTCGCGTGACCGCTTGTGTATGAACGAATTATAAGACATAATATTTTGGGAAAGAACAAACTGAAGAAATTTGCCGACATGGAGAAGTTCCGCTGCGTGCTGCAGTATCCGCGCGAGGAACTGCTGCGTCTCGGCTTCCCCCACGCCGGACGTTGGAACGGCGATGTTTTTGCCGCAGCGGCACCGATAGTGCTTGAACTCGGCTGCGGACGCGGAGAATACACGGTCGGTCTGGCCAAGAGCGATACGTCTCGAAACTTCATAGGTCTCGACATAAAAGGGGCGAGAATGTGGACCGGTGCCCGTCAGGTCGAGGACGAGGGAATCTCCAACGCGGCTTTTCTCCGCTGCGAGATCGAGAATATCGCGCATTTCTTCGCTCCCGGCGAGGTTGACGAGATCTGGATCACTTTCCCCGATCCGCAGATGCAGAAAGTCCGCAAGCGTCTCACATCTACACGTTTTCTTGATCTCTACAGAAAGGTGATGCGCCCCGGTGGTGTTGTGAACCTCAAGACCGATTCCCCCTTCCTTTTCGAATATACGAGGCGCCTTGTGGAACTCAACGGATTCGAGACGCTTGCATGCACCGACGACCTCTATGAGTCGGGACTTGTCGATCCTGTCACATCGATCAAGACATATTACGAACAGCAGTGGCTATCACGCGGTAAACGGATAAAGCTTATCTCCTTCCGCCTCCCTGCGGAAGGTCAGCTCGTCGAGCCGGAGGCCGACGACATAGAGCGCGACGATTACCGCGCCATACCGCGCCCCTCTTTCCCCGGAATGTCAGAAAACAAGCTCTAAACAAGCTCTAAACAAGTTCTGAAAATGGCAGTTACATTATATCCCAATCTGATACTTGACGCACTCCGCAATGTGCGTTATCCCGGCAACGGCAAGAATCTTGTTGAGAACGACATGGTCGAGGACGACATACGCATCGACGGCGACAAGGTCTCCTTTTCGCTGATATTCGACCGCCCGACCGATCCTTTCATCCGCAGCGTGGTCCGTGCGGCTGAGACCGCAATCAATACCTTCATATCTCCCGAAGTGGAGATCAAGGGCAACATCGCAGTGAAATACCGGAAGACCGAACCCGAGAAGAAGCCGGAGGTGCTTCCCGGCGTGAAGAACATCATCGGTGTGACCAGCGGAAAGGGTGGCGTCGGCAAGTCTACTGTCGCCGCCAATCTCGCGGTGGCTCTCGCGGCGCAGGGCTATAAGGTCGGTCTTCTCGACGCCGACATATTCGGGCCGTCGATGCCGAAGATGTTCGGTGTCGAAGACGAGACTCTCTATATGGTCAGCCGCGAAGGCCGCGACCTGATCGAGCCGCTTGAGCGTTACGGCGTAAGAATGCTTTCCATCGGTTTTCTTGTCGACAAGGAGAAGCCTGTGCTATGGCGCGGCGGCATGGCGAGCAACGCGCTGCGCCAGCTTATCACCGACGCCTGGTGGGGAGATCTCGATTATTTCCTCATCGACATGCCCCCCGGAACGAGCGACATACACCTGACACTTGTGCAGACATTGCCGATAACTGGTGTCGTAGTGGTCAGCACGCCGCAGGAGGTGGCTCTCGCCGACGCCCGAAAGGGTATCGCGATGTTCACTGATCCGAAAGTCAATGTTCCGGTACTTGGTGTGGTGGAGAACATGGCCTGGTTCACTCCGGCGCGTCACCCCGACGAGAAGTATTATATCTTCGGTGAAGGTGGAGCGGCGCGCATGGCCGAGAAAGAGGGCGTGCGTCTGCTTGCGCGCATTCCGCTTGTGATGGATATCATGAGCCATGCCGACGGCGGCGAGCCGGTGGCCGTGGAGCTTGAGAAAGATCCCGCAGGAGCCGGAGTCGAGGCAAGGGCGTTTGCCGCACTCGCCGACAATGTGGTCGAGGCTGTGACCGAACGCAATCTCAATGCCGCTCCGACGCAAAAGGTCGAGGTCAGCAAGTGACACTTGCAATTCTACGATAAAAAGAAATCGGGCACGATCAGTAGTCGTGCTCGATTTCTTTTTCGTTTTCGGAGCGTTTCCTTTCGGCTTCGCGGGTGATGTGGCGTATCTGATACCAAAGAAGTATCGCCGAGGTGATCGATGCGGCCATGTCGCTGATCGGGAAGGCGGTCCATACGCCGTCGAGTCCCATGAGCGGAGGAAGGGTCAGCAGCAGGGGTATCATGAAGATTATCTGGCGTGTCAGCGAGAGGAAAACAGCCTTACCGGCCATGCCGAGAGCCTGGAAGAAGTTGGTGGCCACAATCTGGAAACCGACAATCCAGAACGAGATCATGGTGATGCGCAGACAGTTGACAGCGCATCTGATCTGCTCGGCGTCCTGCATGAACATAGATGCTATCGTGCGCGGATTGAAGACACCGAAAAGTGTCCCGACAGTCGTTATGGTTACTGCTGTGGCGGCTGCGAGCCAGAAAGTCCTGAACAGTCTCTTGTATCGTCCCGAACCATAGTTGTAGCCTATGATCGGCTGCATGCCCTGGCAAATGCCGATGATGATAAAGACGAATATGGTGACATAGCGGTTGAACACCACAACGGCCGCGACTGCATTGTCGCCTCCGTAGCCGATCAGCGTGTTGTTGATGATGGCGTTGATGCCCGAACCTGCCACATTGATCAGAAACGGCGCCATGCCGATGTAGAGCACTCCCCGGATTATCGGCCAGTTGAATCTGAATGCCCCGCGTGTGAAATGCAGTGTGTTGTTGCGGTTGAAGAAGTGGCTCATTACCCATGTGGCGGTGACGAGCATCGATATGTCGGTGGCGATTGCCGCGCCGCGTATCCCCCAGTGGAAACCGAAGAGGAAGATCGGGGCGAGAATGGCGTTGAGCACGGCTCCGATCATGTTGGTGTACATCGCCTTGGCCGGGTAGCCCGAGGCCCGCATCACGTTGTTGTAGGAGAATGTGAGGTTCATAAGCACCATGCCCGGAAGCACCCACATGAGAAACTCGCGGGCGTATGGCAGCGAGTTCTCCGATGCGCCGAAGGCGCGAAGCAGCGGATCGAGAAAGAAAGAGAATCCGATGATATATAGGATTCCGAAGATGATGGTGAGCTGCACGCAGTTGCCGAGAATAATCTCGGCGACGCGCTTGTCGTTCTGACCCATCACGATCGAGACGCGGGTCGCGGCTCCGGCTCCGACGAGCATGCCGAGCGCGGTGACGAGGTTCATGACCGGGAACGTCACTGCCATTCCTGCCACCACATACGGGTCGTCGATGGCGTGTCCGATCACTATCGAGTCTATTATGTTGTAGACGGCGCTGACCACAGTGCCGATCACTGCCGGAAGACTGTATTTGAGCAGCAGCCGGCCTATCGGGGCGGTTCCGAGCTCGCGGAGCCGCTCTGTATTGTCCTGTATTTCCCTGGTCATTTTGTTTGTATGATATGGCAATGCAAAATCGGGAAGCAGTGTTGACTGCTTCCCGAGCCTGTACCCTGAGCCGGGGTCGAACCGGCACGGATTGCTCCACTGGTGTTTGAGACCAGCGCGTCTACCGATTCCGCCATCAGGGCCTTTGCAGATGCAAAGTTAATAAGATTCGCGCTATTTTCCAAATAAATGTTGTTGCCGCGGCTTCTTTGGAAGAAAGTGGGATGGTGTCTTATTCGTAGCGAATGCGGGTTTTGCGCAGAATCTTCCAGTATCCGTTCTCGAAAATGGCGGTTCCGGCGCTTTCTGTCACGATGCGTGTCACGCCTGTGGTGTCGGCGAGGTCCTCGCCGGTGCAACCGTTGCCGAGATATTCGGCGGGGTTGGAGAGCGCGACATCGACTACCTCCGGTTCGTCGACCACATGGAATGTGCCCACAAGGCCGTCGTTGGTGTCGAGACGGTATATAGTGTTGCCTGCGTTTATGCGTCGGTCGGCACGCACGAATATGCCGCGTGCGTTGGCGCGTCCGAGGTATATTACACGGAGAATCGGTTTCTGTTCGGGCGCGTCTTCGCGTGTGTTCTCCCTGCGTGCCGGCGCTGCAGTCTCGTTGGCGCGGACTGTGGCTGCCGTAGCAGTGCGTGCGGTCGCGTTGCCGGCGAGCTTGCGTGTAAGGGCGGCGTTCTCCTCGCGCAGACGCGACAAGGTCTCCTCAAGACGGTTTCTGTCGAGCCGTGCTCGTTCGAGTTCCATGCCGAGATCGGCCGATTTGCTCTCCTCTGCCTGAAGGCGCAGGTGCAGATCCTCGATTTCCTTGTTCTTGGCGGCTATCGCCTTGCGGGTCTGTTCACGGAGGTCGGCTGTATCGCCGCTCTCTTCTGTGTTGCCGCCGTCGGGCTGGCGTTTCATCAGATTGGCCGCGTAGACCACGAGCCAGATGACTATGCCGACAAGAATCGCCAGAACGAGCACGTACACCCATGTGTGGCTTTCCTCCTGAGGACGTTCGGGAGCGGCGTCGGCTGCGTCTTTCTCGATGGCGTTCTGGTCTGACAGCAGATCTTCCTGCGCCTGAGCAGCGTCAGCGGTCATGCTCTCGCTCCCTGTCTCGGCAGAAACCGGGTTATCCTGTGCCGTAATCTCCGGAGACTCTTTGGCTGGAGCGGGCGCGTCGGCTTTGGCTTCCTCTTTCTTTGCTTCCTCCTTCGTGGCGGGCGCGGCGATGTTCATGGCCGAGATCTGTTTGCGGACTCTTGATTTCGCAACTTTCCCTTTGTCGCTCAGAGCCGGAGAGGTGAAGAATGTCACCGCCCAGAACTCCACAAGTTTCTCCTTGTCCCACGATGCGTAGTCGGAAGGAACCTTTACGGAGTTGAAGGCCTTGAGGTTTTCCTTCTCCTTGGCTTTCAGGCTCGCGTTGAGTGCGGTCATTGTAGTGGCCGTCACGTCGTCGAGATATCCCGATCCGTCGTTGGCGTAACGCAGATATGCCTTTGCCGTTATGGTGCGGGCTTCCTCCATCTCCTTGTCGGTGACGGCGGCTGCCCGGAGAGGACAGATTGCCGCCATTGCCGCTATGACAATTGTCTTAAGTGATCGAATATTCATGACTGTGTGTATATTTTCTTATGGATCTTGCTGGTTTACATCTCTTTTCTGAGTCTCGCCACGGGTATTCCCTGTCGGTCGCGGTATTTGGCGACCGTGCGGCGCGATATGTCGTAGCCTTGCGCTGTCATCTCCTCCATGATCTTCCGGTCGGAGAGCGGATGCCGCTTGTCTTCGGCCTTGATAAGGGCGGCTATGCTGGCCTCGATCTTCCGGTTTGTCGCGGCGTCGGTGCCCTCTTTCTCCTCGCCGATGCTGTCGCTGAAGAAGAACCTGAGCGGGAATATTCCCCAGGGGAGCGCCACGGATTTGTTGGAGGTCACACGCGATATCACCGATATGTCAAGACCGGTCAGATCCGCTATGGTCTTTATCATCATCGGCTTCAGCCGGTATATGTCTTCTGTCCTGAAGTATTCTTCCTGAATCTTCACTATAGCGGTCATCACGGCCATCATGGTCTGCTGGCGCTGTGTGACGATCCTTATGAAATCGCGGGCATCGTTGTAGCGCGTCACGATGAACTCCGATCCTTTCCTGGGCTTTCCGCGCGCGGTGCGCTCAAGATTGCGCATGGCCTGCTCGAAACTCTCCTCCACCCGGAGTTCGGGTATGCGGTTGTTGAGCTGGATTGTGATCTCGTCATCCTCTATGCCGACTATGAAATCGGGTATTATGATGTTGGAGGCCGCGGCCGGATCGTTGCCGAGAGCGGCTCCCGGTTTGGGATTCAGCGACAGTATCAGCTCGATGGCCTCCGACGCCTCGCGGTCTGTCATGTGCAGTCCTGATATGATGCGGTGTTTGTGCTTCATCGTGAACGCGTCGTAGGCGTCGTTGATGATTCTCAGCGCGTCATCTCTCTGCTTCCCCTGCGGCATGGCCTGAAGCTGCATGCGAAGACAGTCCTGCAGATCCGACGCTCCTATGCCCGGGGGATCGAGGCTCCTTACCGCCGCGAGTGCCCGGCCCGCTTCCTCTTCGGTCACTTCGATGCCGGGGCCGAAGGCCATGTCGTCGATCAGGTCGCGGAGAGTGCGGTGCAGGTAGCCGTTGGGGTCAAGGCTGCCGATTATGAACCGGGCGGCCGCTTCAGTGGCCGGTGTCAGATCTCGTTCCGACAGTTGGGCCAGCAGCTGGTCATACAGGTTTTCTGTCTCGTCGGCCGGCGAGAATACGTAGTCTTCGCTCCGTTTCGGAGGAGTGTAGACCGGGTAGCGACGGGTGTCTTCCTCTGTTGTCTCTTCCTTGACGCCGAGTGCCGGATTGTCTTCAAGTTCCCGCTCCACGGCCTCGTCAAGCTCGGGCGCGTTGGCCTCAAGCAGCCTGACGAACCGCAGTTGCTGCTGCGAGAGTCGGATGCCGATCTTCTGTGTTAGCTCAAGATTCTGTGATGGCATGGCGTGATGCGGGCGGTGTGGTGGATAATTGAAAATCCTCTGCCGTCGAGACAGCAAAGGATTCCGGTGTTTTGTCTGTACAGAAAGTGGGACTCGAACCCACACGCCCTCATCGGGCAAGGGATTTTAAGTCCCTCGTGTCTACCATTCCACCATTTCTGCGGCCGACGGATGACGCGGTGTTTCTGTGCGCCGGGTCTTTTCCGCTATGCAAATTTAATCATAATTGCGCGGATAAGTCTGCAATTATACAAAAATTCACATTTATTCACATTGATTTGTAAATAACTGCAATCATCACGCAGTCGTGTCATTTAACTTTGCATTGTAAATAATAAAAGGATAAGGATATGGACATGATGGAAATAAGGCGCTCTTACGCTCCGACCACAAAGAGGTTTGTGACACCGACGGGAACGGGACGTCCCATAAAGTATGGCGACAGGATCTTCGTGCGCATTGTCAGCATGCGTCAGGGCTGGCGGCCTCTGGCGGAGTTCTCGGTGACTGATGTCAATGATTTCAGCGAGCTTATCGGCGAGCTTCGACATCACACCCGGGGGGAGCGCGGGCTGACGCGTCTCTATGTGCGCAATGCCACGCGCGGATGGAGTTTTGAGCAGCCTTTCATGCTTTATGGCGAAAGAAAGCCTGTGCCGTCCGCATCGGTGACGCGGAGTCCGGTGCAGCCGTCGGGACGTCGGGAGATTCCCGAGAGTGTCCGTATGCTCTATGATTGCTGATCTGTCATGGCCCGGGGTGTCCGGTCAGGGGTTGTATAGATCCTTGTTGCGGTAGTCGAGTATCTCGTTTGCGGCCTTGAGAGCCTCGCGTGCGCGGCTCTCGGGGTTGATGCGTATCGCGGCGAGGTAATCGGCGATGGCAAGGCTGTGGCGCCCGGCGCTCCAGTATTTTATGCCGCGCAGGGTCAGGGCTTCCTCATCGTCGGGACAAGTGGCGAGGTGGTCGGTAAGTATCTCTATCGCTTTTTCGGAGTCAAGCCCCTTGACTTTCTCTCTGATATTGTCTTCCATCGTATTGCAGGTTTACAGTGTGATTCTTGATGATCTGATGTCGGCGTGCATGAAGAGCGAGGCAAGGCTGTCGAAGCTCTCGGCGTTTTCGGTGGTGAGATATTCGGTGTCGCCTCCACGGGTGCACAGCCTGTCGATTTCAGGATGGCGGCGCAGGTAGTCGGCGAGACTTGCGCCGACGATCTCTCCCTGAGCGATGATGCTGACACCCTCGGGCGCGAACCTGCGGATCTTCGGTAGGAGAAGAGGGTAGTGCGTGCAGCCGAGCACGAGTGTGTCTATCTCGGGATCGCTCTCCATCACAGTGTCGATATATTTTTTTACGAAGTAGTCCGCTCCGTCGTTGCCGGCTTCTCCGGTTTCTATCAGCGGCACCCACATGGGGCACGCCGTTTCTGTTATTTTCATTTCCGGATACAGTTTCTCGATCTCCATTCTGTAGGAATGGCTGCGCACGGTGCCGGGCGTGGCGAGCAGACCGATATGGCGCGAGACGCTTATTGATCCTACAGCCTCGACTGTGGGTCGGATCACGCCGAGCACCCTGCGTCCCGGATAACGGTCCGGTAGCACCTGTTGCTGGATCGAGCGGAGTGCTTTGGCCGAGGCGGTGTTGCACGCCAATATGACCAGATGGCATCCGCGGCTGAAAAGTTCCTCCACGGCCTGCCTGGTGAAGTCGAACACAATGTCGAAGCTGCGCGTGCCATAGGGCGCACGGGCGTTGTCGCCGAGGTAGAGGTAGTCGTATTGCGGCAGCCGGCCTCTTATTCCATTGAGGATAGTCAGGCCGCCGTAGCCTGAGTCGAATATTCCGATTTTGCCGGGAGTGTGTTCCATTTCTTGTTTTATTGACAGGGTAGACTGGTCAGGGCGCATGCGCGCGTAATGCAAAGTTACAAAAAAAGCCGGAAACCATCGGATTCCGGCTCTCTTATTTTTTGAGATATTTATTTGATGCCGAGTTTGGCTTTCACCTGCGGGGTGATGTCGACCACCGGAGATGCGTAGTAGAGAAGAAGCTGCGGGGTGTAGTTCTCGATCATGCTGAAACCTCCCTCTTTGCCTACAGACTCGACGGCGTCCTTGATCTTCTGCGAGATGGGGGCCATGAGTTCCTGCTGCTGGCGCTGCATGTCCTGGTCGGCGCTCTGGAGGAAGTTCTGCACCTTGGTCTGGTAGTCCTGGAATTCGCGGGTCTTGCGCTCCTTGATGGCGGGGAGCTCGTCGTCCTTCATGTTGGCCAGTTCGTCGTACATTCTCTTCATCTCTTCCTGAAGGCGCGCGTACTCGTCTTCATATTTCTTGGAGTTGTCGGCCAGTTTTTTCTGGGCTTCCTGAGTCTCGGGCATTGCCTGGATGAGGGCGTCAGTGTCTACGACTCCGATCTTGAGAGTGGTCTGCGCCGAAGCGCCGAACATGGGCAGAGCGATCGCTACTGCCAGAAGAATTTTCTTTAACATTTGTGATTATGTGTTAGATTAATTGTTGTCAGTGTGTCGGATTCACGTTGTGGTCAGCGCGAGTATCCGAGTTTGGCGAGCACCTCGTTGCTGACGTCGATGCGAGGAGAGGCGAAGACAATGCTCTGGCTCGACGCGCGGTCGAATATGGCCTGATAGCCTTTCTCCTCGGATACGGCCTTTACGGCGTTGTAGACGTCTTCCTGTATAGGCTTCATCAGCGACTGGCGTTTCTTGTAGAGCTCGCCCTCCGGGCCGAAGTATTTGTAACGCAGGTCGGTGGCCTCTTTCTCCTTGGCCACGATCTCTTCCTCGCGTTTCTTTTTCTGGTCGTCGGTCAGGAAGACCATGTCGGCCTGATAGTTCTTGTACATGGTCTCGGCCTCTTTGGTGACCTCGTTGACCTCTTTCTCCCACCGGAGGCTGACCTGGTTGAGCTGCTCGTTGGCCATTTCATAGGCCGGAACGTTGCGGAGTATGTATTCCATGTCGACGAGCGCGAATTTCTGCGCCGAGGCCGGCAGCATGGCGGCCAGTGTCACGAAAAGGGTTATAAACAGTTTCTTCATATGTTGTCGTTTTTTCTTGATAAGACACAACGCGCTGTCAAAAGGTTTATGCGCCGAGTCTGAATAAACGTTAACGGCATTCTTGAGTGCCGTGGCGGCGTGCGCCGCTCAGGTCATGGTCGTCAGAACTCCTGGCCGAGCACGAAGTGTATCTGGCTTCCTCCGCGCTGTCCCCACACCTTGTCGAAACCGTAGGCCCAGTCGATGCCGAGATAGCCGAGGATCGAGAGGTAGACGCGGGCTCCGACGCCGGCGCTTCGCTTGAGGTTGAAGGGGGAGAAGTCGCTCACGCTTGTCCAGCAGTTTCCGGCCTCGGCGAACGCGATGGCGTAGATCGTGGTCGAGGGCTGGAGCAGGAAGGGGAAGTGAAGCTCGAATGTGAACTTGCCGTATGCGTAGCCCTCATAACCCGAGGGGGTGAACTGTCCGTTCTC
This sequence comes from uncultured Muribaculaceae bacterium, assembly GCA_947176745.1. GTDB lineage: Bacteria > Bacteroidota > Bacteroidia > Bacteroidales > Muribaculaceae > Lepagella. The sequence continues at coordinate 40,639 of CAMWRV010000006.1, read as the reverse complement.
GTAACCGCGCATTGAGATCGTCTCGGTGGCGTAGGTGTAACTTCCGGTCATGCCGTCACCGCCGAAATAGAATGTCTCGAACGGAGTCTTGAGATATTTGTTCCAGCTTCCGATAAGGCCGAAGTCGGCTCGGGTCATGAGCACGAGAGTCCACTTGCCTTCAGGATCGGTGAGAGGGGTGAACGTCTTGCTCTTGAAACGGAGTTTCCAGTATTCGATCCATTTGTAGATCTGAGAGCGGGCGCGTTCGCGCGACTCGGAATCGGTGTTGTTGTAGCTGGCAAGCTCGGAGAGGCCCTTCCAGTCCTTGTGTCCGAACAGGTCGGCCGGCGGGGTCATGGTCAGATCGACAGAGAATGTCGAACCGCGGCGCGTATAGATGGGGTTGTCAATGCTCGAACGCGACAGGGTGAGGCCGAGTGTGAGCGAGTTCGACGTTCCGTTGCGCATGTAGTATAGGTAGTCCCAGTTCTTCAGATAGTACCAGCGGTAGCCGAGCGTGGCCTGGAACTGGAAGTAGTCGTCGGGCCAGCTAAGGCGCGTTCCGAAGCCGACGGTGGCGCCGGCGAGCTGGAGCACCTTGTTGGGGTCGTAGGCGTTCTGGAGTGCGTATGAGGAGTAGTTGGTGTTGTATGAGTACTGATTCCAGATCGCGGTCTGGTATGCGTTCTGCCATGCGCTGTTGTAGAACTGCGAGTTGATGCCGGTCGAGCGGCTGAAGTCGAGCGACACGCCGAGCGAGTTGGGACGGTTGCCGCCGATCCAGGGGTCGAAGAACGATATCGAGTAGCTCTGGTAGTACTTCGCGTTGGTCTGGGCCGATATCGAGAATGTCTGGCCGTCGCCGCGCGGAATGATGCCTTTGTAGCTCTTCGGGTTGAAGAGGTTCTTCATCGAGAAGTTCGAGAATGACAGCGCGACCTGTCCGGTGAGACCGGTCTGTCCCCATCCGAACGACAGCTGCACCTTGTCGTTGGCTTTCGATGTGAGATTGAACAGAATGTCGACCGTGCCGTCGTTTTCGTTGGGTTCGGGGCGTATGTCGAGGTTCTCGGGGTCGAAGTGTCCCGAAGCGGCGATCTCGCGGGCAGAGCGCATGAGGTCGCTCTTTGAGAACAGTTCGCCGGGACGCACTCGCAGTTCGCGGCGGATCACCTTCTCGTAGAGCTGGTCGTTGCCGTTGATCACTACGCGGTTCACACGCGCCTGCGGGCCCTCGATCACGCGCATCTGCAGGGCGATGCTGTCGCCGTCGATTCTCTCCTCGATCGGCACAAGCTGGAAGAAGAGGTAGCCGTTGTCGAGATAGAGGTTCGACACGGCGTCGTCATCATCCTGCGTGCGCTTGTTGAGATATTTCTGGTTGTAGACGTCGCCGGGGTAGATGCCGAGTATCGTGTTGAGCGTCTCAGTCGGATAGATCGTGTTGCCGACCCACGAAATGTCGGAGATGTAATATTTCTTTCCTTCGTCGACGGTGAGGTATATGTCTACCGACTTGTCGTTGTAACGCGCCACCGAGTCATGGGTGATCTTTGCGTCGCGGTAACCGAGCTCGTTGTACTTGTCGATGATTCTGGTCCGGTCGTCGGCGAAGTCGCGGTCGACAAATTTCTTCTGGCTGAAGATTTTGAGAAGATCGCTGTTCTCGTTGGTCTTCTTCATCGCGTTCTTGATCTTCCGGTCAGAGAGCACCTCGTTGCCGTCGATGTATATCTTGTGGACCTTGACCTTGTTGTTGCGGTCCACGTCGACGTTGAGTATCACCTGATTCTCTTTCGAAAGGTCAGGCTGCTGGAGGATCTTCACCTCGGCGTTCTTGAATCCTTTCTTGGAGTAGTAGTCTTCGATGATATGCTTTGCCTGGGCTATGATGTTGGGTGTGAGCTGCTGTCCGGGCACCATGCCGAGGCGTTCGGTCAGGTCTTTTTTCTCACCGCCTTTCACGCCCTCGAAGCGCATTTCCGACATGCGCGGCTGGCGCTGAAGCGCGATTTCGAGCCATGCCTTGTCGCCTGCGGTCTTGACCACATTGATCTCGACTTTCGAATACAGGCCCTGACGCCAGAATCTTTTCACGGCATCGGTCACGGCCTGGCCCGGTATGTCGATGCGGTCGCCGACCGACAGGCCGGAGAATCCGATCACAAGATAATGGTCAGACTCCGGGATGCCGGTCACATCGATCCCGGCTATCTCGTATGACTTGGGTATAGGCGAGTAGATGACGTCCGGACTGTAGACCGTGTCTGAGGGAACCGTCGGGGTGTCGAGCTTTATGTCGAGCGCCGATGCTCCGAATGCAGGCACAACTGCGAGGGTAAGGATTATTTTCCTGATATGTTTCATAGAAATGTCGTGGTCGGATTCAGTTTTGGTTCTCCTCCTTTACCTGGTCGGAGGTCTTGCCGAAACGGCGTTCGCGGCCCTGATAGTCGACGAGAGCCTCAAGAAAGGCTTCCTGTCCGAAATCGGGCCACAAAATCGGAGTGAAGTATAGTTCGCTGTATGCTATCTGCCAGAGCAGGAAGTTGCTGACTCTGTGCTCTCCGCCTGTGCGGATGAGCAGGTCGGGATCGGGCAGGTCTTCTGTCGAGAGTCTTGACGCGATGGTCTTTTCGTCGATTCCGCCGGCCGAGAGACGCCCGTCGAGCACATCTTCTGCAATGCGGCGCACGGCGCGCGTGATCTCCCAGCGTGAAGAATAGCTGAGGCATAGATTCAGGTTGAGGCCGTCGCAAGCGGCTGTGGCGTCGCGGCCTGCCTCAAGATCCTTGCGCACCTGTTCGGGCAGACGATCGATCTCGCCGAGCAGACGGATGTGGACATTGTTGGCTAAAAGTTCGGGAGTCTCCTTGCGAATGGCCCATCCGATCAGATACATGAGTGTCTCCACCTCCTGCGGGGGACGGTTCCAGTTCTCGGTCGAGAACGCATAGAGAGTCAGGTGTTTTATGCCGAGGTCTGAGGCGTGGCGCGTGATGTTGTGCACGCTGTTGACGCCTTCGGCGTGGCCTTCGCTGCGACCGCGCATGCGCTCGCGTGCCCAGCGTCCGTTGCCGTCCATGATTATGGCTACGTGACGCGGTATGCGTGTCATGTCGAGTCTGTCGGTCAGTTCTTTTATCTTGTCCATCTGTTGTTCAAAATCGGAGGGTCGCCCCTTCTCAGTCTTTGTAGTGGCAAACGGCGCAGCGCTTGCTGAACTCATAGCTTATGGTGAGCGTCAGTGTCGAGTACCAGTCGGTATTCTTCATGAACTCGCTCTTTATGCCGAGCGGATCCGAAAGTGCCGGGCCGTCGAGTTTGTCGCTGAATGTCTTCTTCATCAGAAATTCGAGTCCGAGATTCCAGCGGCGTGCAGGCTTATATTTGAATCCGATGCCGAGCGGGATCGTGAAGGCCGCTCCGGCTTCGGAGTCGACGCTCCATGCAGTGACGCTCACTCCTGCGGTTATGTAGGGAGTCCATCGCTTCAGCTTCCGGTAGGTCTCGCCCATGCCGTAGTTGAAGAAGTGGAACTCGAACATCTCGCCGAGTTCGTAAAACGTGGTCGAGAAACTGAAATTTCCGTTGTCGGGAAACACGTTCTCCATCTGCGACGAGTCGCCGCGCAGACCGCCGACATAGAAGTTGGTCTTCAGGTTGATTCGCGGGTTGACAATGTAGCGGAACAGCAGTTCGGCGTCCCAGCCGGGATTCTGGAAAAGATTCGCCGTGTTGGCGTCGCCCAGATATCCTGTCATGCCGAATCCGCCGCCGATGTCGAACCTGTAGTCTTCCTGTGCGTCGGCCTGCAGCGGCAAAGCAATTGCCGCTGCGGCGAGAAGCGCAGCCGCGACGCGTCGCTTGAGTCGGTCTCTTTTATCTTTCATCCCTTTCTCCTTATCCTTTCCCTGAGATGCCCTGAGGGCTATAGAGTTGTTGTCAGATTATCGGTGTGAATGTGAGTCTTGTGAGCACACCCTGCCATATCGTGTCGTATAGTGTGCCGTCGGGGGCATAGCCTCCGAACAGATATATGTAGGGGCATTCCCAGATCACGACGTCGCCGACAGTCTCGACCTTTATGCGGGCCGGGCCTCTTGCTGTCTTTTTCCAGGCGTCGGAAATGTTGGCCGACATCTCGTTTGAAGCGACCACATTGTCAACGCCCACCATTGCGGGAATCTCTTCGGGCAGCTGCAGGCTTGTCGCGCCTGTCGCCCAGTTCACTCCGTTGTTGTACGATATGTAGACCGTGCGGTTGAACTCTCCGTCGGCCTTGCGTCCTCCGAGAAGCATCCACACGCTGTATTCTATCATTGTCTTGCCGTCGGACGACGGTCTGTAGTTGTAATATGGAATGACCGACGCTCCCTCAAGGGCGGGTATTCCGCCCTTGCCGAGCTGCACCCATTCGCTTCCGTCGAACGCCCAGGTTATGTCGGAATATGTGCCGTCAGCCATGACGCCGCCCGTGAAGAAGGCCACAGGCGAAGATGTCCACTTGTTGGCAAGTGTGACAAGATTCGATGTGCCGGTTATCGGGAAGTCTGACGGTATCTCCTTGGTCTTTAGGTTAGTGAGCGGGTATTGGGCAAATTCAGTCACTCCTCCCGAGGTGCGGAGTCCGACCACTGTTCCGGTGTAGCCGCCGAGCATCGTCGACCATTTCTCGCCGGTGTCGGTCCAGACCGACATGTCGTCGGTGCTGTAGAGCGATCCTGCGGAGTCGAGCATCCACAGACGGTCGTCGGTGGCCGTGAGCGAGCTTATGTCGGGAGCGAAAGGAAGTGTGATCTCTCTCTTTGTCCAACTGTATGTGTAGAGGTCATCGGTGGTCGAGAGGGTAAATGAACCGTCTTTCTCCTCGATTAGCGATACTGTCCGTGCGCCGGCCTGCACGGTCTTCTGGCGGCGGGGAGTTCCGAGACGAGACGGTAATGTCGCTTTCGCGGTCTTGTCCCAGTAAAGTGAGTCGGAGTCGGTGTTGTGTACGTTTACCTTAATGCGGTAGGATGTGCCGATCGAATTGTCGTCGGCCTTTACGCGGAGTATGACGTCGCCGGTGAAGTCGATCGAGTCCGTCGGGTTGGCCTTGTAGTCTATCTCTCCTTCGCGGGTCGTGCCTCCGGTCATCTCGATCACCGCCTCCGAGACAGTGCTTGAGAAAGTTATCTCGGCCACTACTTTTTCGATCTTTGTGCCCTTGCGCAGCGAGTCTGCGTTGAATATCACTCCGCGCTGCAGGTCGATGGCGAAATATGCGGAGTCAAGTCCGGGATTGTCGCTGTCGGCCTTGAGGCTGAATGCTGTCACTGCCAGATTGACGGGGTCCTGATACAAGTCGGATTCGGTCTCCTTGTTGCACGATGAGACTGCCGCCGTGCCAAGCAGGAGAGCCGCGATCCCGGCTGTGGAAAGAATGCTGTGTTGCTTCACTGTTTCAATATGTTCATTAAAAACGGTTTGCGCCGCGTGACGCGCATCCGTAGCCATAAATGCCGTTCACGACCCGGCGTGATGTCGGGTCATGGCTGTTTCTTTTCAACTTGCAAATTTAGCATTTATCCGCGATATTGTCACTATAAATACATTAGAAAATGTTTTTTAAGGAATTTTAGCACGCGTTCCGTGCGTATTCTGTCATACAGTCCGCGGCTCATGAAGCTGTCGAGCAGGGTGCGTCCTCCCTCGACCATGAGCGATGTCACGCCGTGGCGCCCGAACAGGATGTGCATGTTTTCCTCAAGGTCGGTATGCGGATCGAGGATTATCGGGTCTCTGCGGAATACGTTGAGACGTTCGCGCAGTTCCGGGTCGTTCAGACGCGGAGAGTCGAATATGACAGGTCGCGGGCTTTCACCGGGCCAGAGGCGTGTGGTCAGCGAGGGATTGTCTGACAGCAGAGTGCCGGTGCCGGCCATTATGGCGTCGCACATGGCGCGTTCGGCGTGCATCAGCGTCTTTGTCAGCGGTGACGATATGGCAATCGGCGAACCGTCTTCGGCCGCCATGCGCCCATCTTCGGTCTCTGCCCATTTGAGCAGTATCCACGGGCGGTGCAGTGTCTGGGCGGTGATGAAGCGTATGTTGATCTCGCGGCATTCCTCCTCCAGACAGTTTTCGGTGACTTCTATTCCGGCTTCGCGCAGCATTCTGACGCCTCTGCCCGACACGCGTGGATTCGGATCTCCGATGCCTGTCACGACCCGGCGTATGCGGCGTTCGCAAAGCATTGCCGCGCACGGGGGTGTCTTGCCATAGTGAGAGCATGGTTCGAGTGTGACGTAGATTGTCGATGACGGAATCAGGGCTTCATCAGCCGGCCTGACCGAACGCATGGCGTTGACTTCGGCGTGCGCCTCTCCGCATTTGCGGTGATAGCCTTCTCCTATGATGCGCCCGTCGGGGGCTACGATAACCGCCCCCACCATGGGGTTGGGCGAGACGTGTCCGGCTCCGTACGACGCGAGCTGAAGGGCGCGCCGCATGTATCTTTCGTCGGTTTCTTTGTCTGTTTTGTGCATTATGCTGTGGAAGTTTGGTCAGAACCTGACTCCTGTCGATATCTGGAAGTTCTCGATGCCTGATATGAAGCCGACGGAGCGGGTGAGGAAGTAGTTGACATGCAGGCTTGATGTGCCTGTGATGAAGAATTGTCTGCTGGTGTATGTGATTGACGCCATCTGCCTGCACCCCATGGAGAGCAGGTTGCGGTGTCCTTCTGTCGAGTCAGAGCGGGAGAAGGATATTCCGGCAGAGGGGAGGAGGGTGACGTTGATGAGAAAGTGCTTGTTGGCTACCCAGTTGTATGAGTATCCACCCATGACGTTGACTGAATTGTAGTCGAGGGAGTATGTGTTGAACGGAATGTCGGAGTTCGTTTTTATTTCTTCGGGAAGACGGGAGAAGTCGAAGTCGCATTCGTAGAATGTTCCGTTCATTCCGAGCAGCCATGACCCCGCGCTGCGTAGCTGGTAGTTGGAGAGGTTGTATGCGGCGGCGTAACTGAATCTTCGGGAGTTGAATATGTAGAATGCCAATGCGCCGAAGGCTCGGAATTCAAGACCGTGAAACGGTATGTCGTCTACTTTTTCATGACCGAATTTTCTGATTGTGGTGCCTCCGTTGTTTTTCCAGTAGTACCCTTCTCCATACAGGCGGGCGCAAGAGAAGGAAAATCCAAGTTTCTTGTGTTTCGACACCCGGTCGGACAGGGCTGAGTTCATGTCGATCGAGTAGCTGGCGCTCAGTATCGAGTAGTTGGCCTGGATTCCGATGTTGGCATAGAGGTTGCTGATCATGAACAGGGGGTTGCCGTCTTCGAAGCGGAACATGTAGGAGTCAGTCCAGTTGTCGGAAACGAGCCTGACCTTGCCGTGCTTTCCCGTGCCTGTCACGTATTCCGGGTCGTAAGTGTTGAATACCCTTTCAGCCCATCTGTAGACATTGACGCACCAGTCGATGAATGCCGGATACCTGGCTGTCGTGTCGTTTATGTCAAGACGCCGGTCGCGGGCGAGTTTCTTCCAGTCGGTCTTTATCCTGCTGTCGATCCTGATGCTGTCTGCGGGTGGTGGAGAGGCGGTCACGGCTATTTCCGTCTTCATTTCCGGCAGGGCGCACGCACGGGTTTCGGCACGGGCGGAGAGTGCCGTCGCCAGAAGAATTGAGGTTGTCAGAATGATTGCAGACTTCGGCATCGTGGGGTGTCGGAGTGTTTTTCGGATTGTCAGCGGGTTATGCCGTTGCGGTCAAGGGCCGCCTGGTATCGCACGGCGTTTTCGAGATGTCTGTCGTAGGTCGAGGCGAAGTTGTGAGTACCCGAGAAGTCTTCTTTGGCGCACATATAGAGATAGTTGTTCGGCTCGGCGTTGAGGATAGCGTCGACTGTCGCGGTGCTCGTGGTCCGGATGGGACCCGGCGGCAGTCCGGCGTGAAGATATGTGTTGTAGGGCGATTCGGTCTTTAGATCGGCCTTTGTGACGCGCTGTATTGTGAAGTCTCCCGCCGCGAATCTGACGGTCGGGTCGGCCTGAAGGCGCATGTTGTTGTGCAGACGGTTGATATACAGTTGTCCGATTGTCCCTTTCTCCTGCATGGCGTTGGTCTCCTCGTCGACTATCGAGGCTATGGTCATCACGTCTGCCGGCGAGAGGCCTGCGTCGGCGGCCTGTGCCGTCCGCTCCTCGTTCCATAGGAAGAGATAGTTGTCGCCGATCTTGCTCACCAGATCGCGAGCAGAAGTGGTCCAGTATGTCTCGTAGGTGTCATCGAGAAAGAGTGCCATGGCGTTTTGCGGCGTAAGACCGTAGTGTGACATCAGCGAAGAGTCGGCGAGAGCTGCTTTGAGCGAATCGGCCGGAAACTCCATTTTCGCGCTTATGCGCTCTATAAGAAGCGGAAGGCTGCGGAATCCGTTGATCGTTATTCTCACCGGCGTCTGTGCTCCCGATGTCAGTTTGCGCATTGCGCCGAGCGCGTTTGTCCCCTCGGGTATGACATATGATCCGTGACGCTTGCCGAAGTCGGTGCGGCGGAGTCTCGCAAGACGCGTGACCGTGCGGGCATAGTCCTCGCCGAGATATTTTTCAAGGCTGTCGCGCACATTCTTTTCAGTTGCTCCGCGCGGAATCCGGATAGTAGCCTCCTGACGCGCCTCCGACATGACCACAGGCCATAACATGATGAGAAACACTGAAATGCACAAGGCAAGTCCCAGCAGAATGATGAGCATCATTCTGCCGGAACGTGTGCGGGTCTCATGTCGTGGCCGCCCGTTTGGACGGCCTCCGGGCTGGGAATCTTCCATCTGTTGCGGTCCGGAGAAAGTGTGCGTTATGCGTTTTTGTTCTTTTCGAGCTGACGCTCAAGCGCGTCGAGGCAGAGATCCACTGCCTCCTCGAATGTGTCGGCGGTCTTCGATGCGAACAGATCTGCGGCCGGGGGGACGAGAAGCTTGATGCCGGCTTCCTTGTTCATCGATGTCTCGGGCTTTACAACCTTAAGTGTTACCTCGACTTCGGTGATCGCCTCGAATCTCCTTGACAGCTTGTCAGTCTTCTTGTTGATGAAATTCACGAGTTTGTCGGTGATGTCGAAATGAATCGCTTTGATCTTTGCTTCCATAATCCTTGATTTTTTGTGGTATGGGGTCTAATTGTTTCAGGACGTGGAGAGTTATTGTCCCGTTTACAAAGATAAACAAAATTTCGGAATTTATTGTTAGCCGCAACGGTAAAATTTTACAAAAACGTCAGGTGCGGTTATGATTCTTTTTCAGTTTTGCCGCTTCGCGGGTGTGCCGTCCGGTAGTTGGCTATGAGTTCGTTGAAGCTAAGGTGTGTATATATCTGTGTGGTCGACAGCGATTCATGTCCGAGCATCTCGCGGACTGCGTCGAGATCGGCTCCGTTGTTGATCATGGCTGTGGCGAACGTGTGGCGCAGGGTGTGGGGGCTTTTGCGACCGGCCGATACGCCGGCGAGTGCGTCGCGGGTCATGGTGTAGAGCGATACTTTCGATATGGCCCCGTGCGGTCCGGCGATCAGTGGGGCCGGATCGGGCAGGTCGGGGTAACGGCTGTCGCGTATGGTCTGCCAGCGCGATATTTCTTCTGCCAGTTGCGGGGGGAGGGGGAGCACACGCTGCTTGCCGCGCTTGCCGGTGACGCGGATTTCTCCTGCCGCTCTGCTGATGTCGCGGTCGGTCAGCGCGAGCAGCTCCGCCTGGCGGAGTCCGAGCGAATACATCAGCGTCAGGGCGATGTGTGCTCGCTCTTCGGCAAATGATTCATGCGGCTCTTCAAGCAGGCTTTCGACTTCCGATTCTTTTATGAAGTCGGGCAAGTGTCTGCGTTTCTTGGCGAGAACCACGTCGGCGGCGGGGTTGGAAGAGAGGTGGCCGCGTTTCATCGCCCAGTGGTAGAATGCGCGGAGGCTCTGCACTTTGCGGCGCAGAGTGGTTGCTGTCATGCCGTTGTCGGCGAGCGAGCCTGTCCACGCCCTGATGTCTTGCGGCGTCGCGAAGGCGAGGGCGCCGTCGCTTTCATCTTTTTCAGCAGGCGCAAGCCATGCGGCGAACTGACGCAGGTCGCGGCCATAAGCCTCGACGGTGTTCGGGCTTGCTCGCTGTTCCGCCTCTATGTAAGAGAGGAACGCATCGGTCATGCTGCTGTCCATCTTTCCGGAGGTCTGTGGCTTTCGTTTACGGATACGACAAAACGGTATGACGTCCCTGCGGGACGCCACACCGGAAGTGTGTTCCGTTATGTCGAAAGTGAAAGAGGCTGATTACTGCTCTGCCTGACGGAGCTGCTGAACGTAGATCGCTTTCACCATCTTCTTGCGGTTGGTTACCGAAGGCTTCTCAAATGCCTGACGGGCACGGAGTTCCTTGATGATGCCTGTTCTTTCAAATTTGCGTTTGAATTTCTTTAAAGCTTTCTCGATGTTCTCGTTCTCTTTAACTTGTACGATAATCATGTTTAGTGAATATTAATTTTTGTTTTTTATTTGTTATTCTAATTGAAGGGCCGGCGGTCTGATCCGCATGGCCTGTTGCCGGGCATGGGTGGCGTTGCCGCTTCGTTATGCCTTGCAGCGTGCAAAATTAGTCAAAGTTGACAGATTGACAAAATATTTTCGTAAAAAATTAACCATAAAAGCTTTCCACTATGAAAAAATCAATGCTTTGCATGGCTCTGGCCATGTCTGTCTTGTTCCCTGTTTTCTCTCAGGATCATTCCACCGATCCGTCGAAGTATTATCTTGTCGTAGCCGATGTGGTCGACAGTCAGTCTCTTCTTCCTGCCCCTCCCGACACGCTTTCGGCCCATTATGCATACGACCGCGAGCAGTATGAGTGGGGCAAGTCGGTTCGCGGCACCGACAGAGGCCGCCGGGCTGTCACCGACGCCAATCTGGGCGACGGCTGGCTCGACCGCGACTTCAGCGAGGCGTTTGGAATCGTGCTGACCGAGGAGAACGCTCCGCAGATCTATAAGCTCATCAACAATATGAAGGAGGATGCCGGCGACCTGTCGACCCGCTCGGCCAAGAATCATTATATGCGTCCGCGTCCGTTCATGGTGTTCAACGAGCCCTCGGCCACTCCTGATGACGAACCGGCTCTTCGCAAGAACGGCAGTTATCCGTCGGGTCATACGGCCATCGGATGGGCCACGGCTCTTGTCCTCGCTGAAATCAACCCCGCCCGCAAGGCCGAGATCATACAGCGCGGATATGACTTCGGCCAAAGCCGCGTGATCTGCGGTGCGCATTTCCAGAGTGATGTCGATGCCGGACGTATAGTCGGATCGGCGGTCGTGGCCGCGCTTCACGCCGACAAGGGTTTCCAGAAACAGCTTGCCAAGGCGAAGAAGGAATTTAAGAAGAAGGCAGGAAAGTAATCCGGCTTCAGATATCAAAGTCCGCTGCATAACTGCTGTGCAGCGGACTTTTTGTGTGTATACTTATGATGCGTGTATACTTAGGAGCGGCCAGTTGACCAAAGAGTTTTTGTCGCTTGCGAGCCAAAATCAAGGCTATCTACTTTTTATTCTATAATTATACATATAATTCCTTTGCATGGAAATATTTATTTGTTAACTTTGCCATGTGCCTGATCGTAGACAGGCACATGAATACCTGTACCGGCCGGATGTTTGCTTTGTGGATCTATAAGTTCCGTGTTCCGGCTTTACCTGAAATCTTAAACACATATCTTTTTTATCATGAAACACTCTATTGCTTTGCTGGCTATGCTGGTATATTCCATGCATATCCTTATGTGGGCGGCTTCTCCTCCCTGTGCACTTGCTCCTGAAAGTCAAGAGGATTTTGACAGCGACTGGACGTTTGTCGATGCCAACGGCGACGGCGAACCTTATCGGTTTGCCTATTCCGCCGATTACGGTGCGTATTACACGCAGAACAAATCGAAGGCTGCCGATGACTGGATTATATCTCCCGCCGTGACTCTCGGTGCAGGAAAGAGCTACACGGTCACCGCGACTGTTCAGAATCTGAGCACTTTCTCTTCCGATAAACAGGCTTTTACTGTCTGTTGCGGCCTTTTGCGCGATCCCGAGGCGATGACGGCGGAGATTCTCCGTGAGACCGCTCTGCAGAAAACTGCATGGGCAGTGGAACGCAGCGGCAACCTGAACATCGATTCCGACGGAGACTATTACATCGGACTTCATCTCACCTCTTCTTCTTATATGGGCGATTTTGCGCTGATCTCTTTCAAGGTCGAGGAGATTGTGCCGCTGCCGGGCGCAGTGACGGGTCTTGAGGTCAAGGCCGGCGGATCGGGTGAACTGAGAGCGGAACTGGGCTGGACGTGGCCGTCGCTCAATTCTCTGGGCGGCACGCTCCAGGGTCTTGAGGGGGCGAGGATCTATCGCAGCACCTCCGCCTCGCAGGTTGTCAGCGAAGAGAATCTTGCCGCAGTCTTTTCCGGTGACGCGGTGCCCGGAGAACCTGCTGTCTGGACTGACACCGGTGTGCCCTCGGCCGGTGTTTGGCATTATGCTGTTGTTCCGTTCAATGCAGAAGGTGAGTCTCCTTCCGCTGCGCCCGTGGCCGCTTCCCCCTGGATAGGTCCTGACTCTGGTGTCGGTTCTCTGTCCGACCTGACGGCCACGGCTGTGGAGGGTGACGAGAGGGCGGTGAGACTGACATGGACAGCTCCGGCCGGATCGCACGGCGGCTATGTCGATCTGTCGGCGCTTCGCTACAGGATATGCCGGTCTGACAACGGCGGTGCTGCCGAAGTCATAGCCGAAGACTGCGACGGCACGGAATATATCGACACGTCAATTCCCGGTCTCGGTTCATATGTATATCATGTTTACACGGTCTACAACGGCTCGACATCGTTCTCCGCCTCCAAGAGCAATGCTGTAGTCACCGGCGGAAGTCTCGGACTTCCTTATTCCAACGCTTTCGATACGGAGTCGTCTGTCGCGCTTTTCTCGTTTTTCCATACGTCGGGCACGCGCGACTGGGTCTACAGTTCTTCGAAAAAGGCTCTCGACTTCTGGGGAAACAACACTCCGGGCGCGAGTTTCGCGGTGCTTCCGGTCTTCTCTCTTGAGTCCGGAAAGAGCTATTGCATTGAATTCTCGACATGGATCTCGACTGCAAGGAGCCCGAAGAACCTGTCGGTAAGGATCGGCAAGTCTGCCGATGAGGCCGGACTCGGCGAAATCCTTTGGGAAGAGACTGTGACTTCCACCTATTCCACCGGTGTGTCGGTGCCCTTCTCCGTGGATGAGAGCGGACGCTATTATATGGCTTTTGTCGTGACCGACTCTTCCGATTCAAACGATATCTTTGTTAACGCGCTCTCTGTCACCGAGGTCGCCACTGCTCCGCTTCCGGTGTCGGATGCAAGGGCAGAGGCCGCTCCCGAAGGTGAGCTGAAGGCGGTTCTCTTCTGGCGCAATCCGTCTGAGACGACTGCCGGCACTCCGCTTGCTACCGTAGACCGCGTGGAGATCAAGCGCGGCGGAATCATGCTGGATACGTTGGCTTCTGCTGAAGGTGGTGCGGAATGCAGCTATGAGGATTCCTCTATTGCCGAACCTGGAGTGTACACCTATGCCATTACGCCTTATATCGGTGACGTGGCGGGTGAGACCGTAGAGCTCGCGAGCGGATGGATCGGTTATGACGTGCCGGCGGCTCCGGCCGATGTGACGGCTGTGGAAAATGCCGACGGCACGCACACTGTGACTTTCGCGCATGTCACGGCCGGAGTGCATGACGGCTATATCGACACGGAGTCTCTGCGCTACACCGTGACCCGCAACGGCGAAGTGCTTGCCACCGACGTGTTTTCTTCTCCCTACACCGATACAGACGACTCGCTGCCGCTTGCCATGTACACCTATGCAGTATTCGCGGTCAGCGGCAATATGGCCGGAGAACCTGCCGAGGCCGCGCCCGTCAGGGGTGGCGACGCTCTGTCGCTTCCGTATGATCCCGATTTCGGTTCGGCGGCGGATTTTGAACTCTGGACTTTCGCAAATCCGGAGGGGAAGTCTTCAAACTGGAAATACAATTCGTCGAAACAGACTCTTGAGGCCAGTTTCACACCCGACAACGCATGGGCGTTCACTCCCCCTGTGAGAATCGAGGAGGGCACATGTCGTCTCTCCTTCAGGGCGGCGTGCTACTCCAGCCGTTTTCCCGAGGATATGGAGATATGGCTTACGCGTGCGGCGGATGCGGAGAACCCGGCCGAGGTGCTGCTGATCGGTGAATTCCATATCGACACACCTAATCCGCTCGATGATACGGAAGTTGATTTCGATGTCGCTCAGACCGGAGTGTATCATATCGGCTATCTTCTGCCGAAATACAACTGGACTCTCTCGCTGACAAAGGCCGGACTGGAGCAGACTTATGTCGTAGAGACAGGAGTATCGTCGGCCGCAACTGAAGGCGGCCTGCGCTATGAGGCCGCAACATGCGAGATAGTGACGGCGGAGTCATGCGAGACGCGCGTGTATGCATTGCAGGGTGCGCTGGTGGTAATTTCTGACGAATCGCGTATCAATGTCAGCGCGCTTCCGCGTGGTGTGTATGTCGCGGTGTCGGTCGCTCGCGACGGCAAGTTCTCGCGTCTCCGGTTTGTCAGGTAACGGCATTCCTCACGTAAATATATCCGTACAAGACACAACAACTCAATCTATAAGTAAGTGTTCAAATTTAATTTATACAATATGCGAGCTTGTTTTTTAGGCGATTCCGGTGCGGAGCGAAGGAGCATAGCGGGCTATGCGACTGAGCGACAAGCCGGAAGCGGCAAAAAAGAAGTCGCAGATTGTATAAAAGATATTTCAGCACTTACTTTCGTTTAAATTTGAACACTTACTTATCATGAAAACAGTATTTTATTCAGCAATGGCGGCCTGCTTAGTGGCCGCCGGCACTGCTGCGGCGTTCGTGCCTCAGCCTGCGCGGATAGTCTGCGGTGGCATGAACGCCGCAGTGCCTCCGGTCGAGAAGTTTCACGGTGTGAAGAAAATGAAGGCGCCTGCACGCGAGTCCGGCTCCCTGACGGCAGACTTCACCGTGGCCGGCGCCTCCACGCGCGAGCCTGTGTATACAGAGAACTTCGACAGCGGCCAGGGCGGGTGGACTCTCGATCCGGCCTCTGATGTGGTGTGGAACGTGAAGCGCATCGCCGAACCCGGTTCGGCGAAGAGTTTCTCGGCTATCGACCCTGACGACGTAAGCTCGCTTTATGTCGAAGGTCCCTACCAGACGTTCAAGCGTGCCATATCGAGGGCCGCCTCTCCGGCAACGGATGTTCCGGCCAACGCCGTGCTGTCGTTCTATGCCGGTTTCTCACAGAATTTTGACGGCGAGTGCCGCCTCGAACTGGAGGCCTGCACCCCGACAGATACCATACATCTGTGGAACAGTTCCGAAGAGACCGGAGAGAAACCCTGGCGGTGGCATCCGGTCAGTGTCAGCCTCGAACACCTTGCCGGCGAGAGCGTCAGTTTCAGATTCACCTATGGGCCGGGAGCGAACGATATGTTCGGCACCGGCGGCTACAGCGGAGATTTCGCCATCGACGGCTTCGCCGTGTCGGCTGCCGCTCCGGTCGAGTCGGTCAATGTGATGACGGGAGAGGCCGTGACTTTCGCCGATCTCTCGTCAGGCTCCCCTGTGAAGTGGGAGTGGGTCATGCCCGGAGCTGTGCCCGACAGGTCGGATCTCCCTTCGCCCGAAGTGTATTACACCGCCGACGGAACTTATGACGTTTCGCTGACCGTGACCGACGCCGACGGCAACACCTCGGTGAAGACGCGGACCGGCTTCGTCAGTGTAACCGGCACCGCGCCGGTGGCGCGGATTCTCCCGCCGGCCACGTTCCGGCTTTCTTCGACAAGGCGTCATCTTGTCGCTCCGCTTGTGCCTGTGACTTACGAGGACGCGTCGTCGGGTTTCCCTGATACGTGGCAGTGGACTTTCTCGGGCGTCGATCCCGACGGGGAGAGGTCTTTCACGTCCGACGTGGAGTGCCCCGATGTGGCCTACAGTTTTCTGCACAACCAGACCGTGAGTCTCCGGGCCTCCAACAGTCATGGCGTGTCAGAGGCTTCGTGTGATGTCAGTGTGGAGTATTCGGGTGTGGTCAACAACCTTCATCCCGACGATCTCCCCACTGTGTTCGACATGGAGGACTGGGGCGTTTTCCCTGGATCGAACACCCGCAAGATCACCGCTTATGCCGAACGCTTCTCCCGCCCGTCGCGCCCGGTGATTGTAGGCGGCGCATATGTGTTCTTCACGAAAGCGCAGGCCACCGAGCTCGTCGACCAGATAGCCAACGTCGGAGTCCATATCTACACCTCGAAAGACGGACGCCCCGACAAGCGTCTTGACTCGATGTGGTGGAGCGTGTTCGAACTCGACACTCCCGGCGCCGGAGGCGACATGGTGGGCACATCGTTCCCCTTTACCGACTGCCCTGTGGTCGACGATGAGTTCTTTATCGTGGTCGACGGTCTGCCGGAGTATTCCGAGGGCTGCTGCGTATCGTTCGCGATGGCCGGCTTCCGCGACAGCGACAACACCGCGCTGATGCTCAAGGATGGCGAATGGATCGAGGTCAACGAATACTTCGGCGCCGACAAGTGCACGTCGTTCATGATCTATCCGTCGCTCCACCATTCGGTCATGTCGCTCATTCCGGCGGGAACACCCACGGAGATCGAGGTCGATGCCAAGGGTGGCGTCACAGAGATAACCCTCTTTTCATATATGGGCTACAAGACCCCTGTCGATATCGATGCAGACTGGCTGCGTCTGACCGGAGAACCCAACGGCCTTACGGTTGACACACTGCTGCTTGAGACCGACCCGCAGCCTGCCGGCGCCCTTCCGCGCACGGCGCATCTGACGCTCACCGACGGCGTGACAGATCTCTGTCTGACCGTCACCCAGAAGGCCGGCGAGGTAGGAGTCGAGGCAGTAGCCGATGACTGCGGCGGTGGCCTGTCGTGTCCCTCGGCGTTTGGCGACAAACTCGCCGTGACAGGTCTTGAGCCACGCGATGAGGTGACGGTCTGCAATGTCGCCGGGCAGATAATGGCCCGTATCCGAGCCAATGGCGCGTCGGTCACGGCCGATACGTCGGCATGGCCCCGTGGTCTATACATCGTGTCGGCTCGTGGCGAGAGCCGCAAGTCCATGAAGGTGAGATGACAATGATACATATATAAGACAATGATACATATATAAAGAGAGAGGTCCTCGCCCGAAGACCTCTCTCTTTTCATAAGTATCGTTTTATACGGCCGGCCGTCACTCGGCGCCCTCTTCGGTGTACCATCTCGAATACATCAGATAGTTGTTGGCTATCTTGATGTTCATCTCCTTGGCTTTCTCCGGCTCGACCATCTTGACGAATTTCGCCGGTGCTCCGGCCCACAGCTCGTGCGGACCGATCTTGGTGCGGCTGAGCACCACGGATCCGGCGGCCACAAGCGCGCCCTCGCCGACCTCGGCGTCATCCATCACGATGGCGCCCATGCCGATAAGCGCGTAATCGCGTATCTTCGCGCCGTGGATCACCACGTTGTGGCCGATCGATACGTCGTTGCCGATCTCGATGGTCGATTTCTGATAGAGCGTGTGGAGCACCGAGCCGTCTTGGATGTTGACACGGTCGCCGATCTTTATTGTGTTGACGTCGCCGCGCAGAACGGTGCTGAACCAGATGCTGCACTCGTCGCCGATGGTGACGTCGCCTATTATCGCGGCGTTGTCGGCTATGAAGCAGTCGCGGCCTATTACGGGAGTGAATCCTCTTACTGATTTAAGTATCACGGTCTTGTGTTTATTATTAAATTAAGGTTTATCTGCCGATCGGTTCGGTCTTCGCGGCAAGCCATGCGGCCTCTTCTGCTGTCAGCAGCGGGGTCAGGCGTTCGCGCACGAGCGCATGGTAGTCGTTGACCCACTTGATCTCCCCGTCGCTCATGATCTCAAGCTCGAAGAGGTTTCTGTCGAAGGGGAAGAGGGTCATCGGGTGGAAATGCAGGAATTCGCCGAACTCTGTCGTCTTGTAACGCTCGGTCACGATAAGGTTCTCGCAGCGGATGCCGTAGCGGCCTTCGAGATAAAGGCCCGGTTCGTTGCTGGTGATCATGCCCGGTTCAAGCGGAGTGGGGTTGATGTTGAGGCGTATGTTCTGCGGTCCCTCGTGGCAGTTGATGAAGTATCCGACTCCGTGGCCGGTGCCGTGATAATATGCCTTTCCTTCTTTCCAGAGGAACTGGCGGGCGAGAGCGTCGAGCTGGTGGCCCGTGGTGCCGGCGGGGAACACGGCGTTCGACAGAGCGATGTGGCCTTTCATTACAAGAGTGAAGTCATGGCGCTGTTCTGCTGTCGGAGTTCCGAGCGCGACGGTGCGGGTGATGTCGGTCGTGCCGTAGATGTACTGGCCGCCCGAGTCTACAAGCAGCAGGCCGTCGCCCTCGACAGTCACGTCGGTCTCTTCAGTAGCCTCGTAGTGTACGATCGCTCCGTGTGCGTTCCAGCCTAAGATCGGCGAGAAACTCTCGTCTACACATGTCGGGTCGGCCAGACGCAGCGCGCGCAGTCTCTTGCCAAGCTCGACTTCGGTCAGAAGGCCTTCCGGATATTCACGCTCCACCATCATGAAGAAGCGGGTGAGGGCCACGCCGTCTTTTTCCATCGCAGTGGCCAGATTGGCGATCATCGTGTTGTTCTTGATGCTCTTGAGCCGGGCCACGCCGTCGCCTCCGAACACTGTGGTGCAGCCGATATGGTCGTAGATGCCGCGGGCGGTCTTCTGCGGATCGATCAGCAGGCGGGTCTCCTTGGGCAGTGTGGACACGAATTCCTTCACGCTGTCGTAGGGGCGGGTCGATATGCCGTATTTCTCAAGATGCTTTCTGACATCGTCGGTAAGTTTTGCCTCATCGACAAAGAGCACACGTCTCCCGGCGTCAAGATAGAGAAATCCGACATAGATGGGCGAGAAGCAGATGTCGCCGGCGGCGCGGAGATTGGTGATCCACGCCAGATCGTCGAGAGCGGAGACGAGAATGGCGTTGGCCAGTTCCCCTTTCACCTGAGTCATGACTTCTGCTATCTTTGAGTCGACAGTCTGGCCTACGATCTTCTCGTCGTGTATGAAGAGCTTGTTCTGCGGTCTTTCGGGGCGGTCGGGATATATGAGGTCGAACATCGGGAAGTCAGTGTCGAGTCTGACGCCGTTGTCGTTGAGCTCCTGCTCAAGGCGCTGTGCATACGACACCGAGAATGTCATGCCGTCGATTCCGACGGTCTGCCCGGCCGATGTGTGTTCGGTGAGCCAGTCGATCAGGTCGACGGCCTCCGGACCATCTTCCTTCATCATGCTGAAGCCTGTGCCGTCGAGCTGCGCTTCTGCCTGTATGAAATATCTGGAGTCTGTCCAGCACAGGGCTTCGGTGGATGTCACTACGGCTGTGCCGTTGGTGCCGTTCTCTGACTCGAATCCTGTAAGCCATTCGCGGCCTCGCCAGTGGCGCGGAGGCAACTCGCTCTGATGTGGGTCGGTGCCTGAAATGACGCATGCGTCTATGCCTTTGTCGGCCATGGCCTTGCGAAGGCGTTCAAGATACTCCTTGTTTTTCTTCATGGTTTATTTTTATTTTATAGATCATTGATGTGCAAAATTAACATTTTGATAAGAATTAACAAAAGCAAAGGGGGTGCCGGATTGTTCGAATGGTGTAAAAACTGGCCGATATGGAATTTTGGGGCAATAAAAAGCCCGATTTGTGCATGTATATAAATAAAAACGATTAATTTTGTAATCGAAATACAGAGCCGGTATAATCCGGCATGCATAAGATGGCAAGTCAAAAATCTTTTAGTAATAGTGATATAAAATTGTAAGTTAGTGGTTGAGTAAGATCTCCGATTTGCTTGAGAAAGTAGACGATTCTAAAAAATCACAGCGCGGCGCCCGATTGTGAAACCGGACGCCGCGCTTGCATTGTCTCCTTTCCGTCCGAGTGTCATGTCATGCTGATTTGACACACTTTTTCAACTTGTTGTTGCGATTTAAGATTTTATGGGTTAACTTTGCAATGGCTGACGCATCCGTGTTCATGACGCAGGGGATGCGCATGCCTTTCGAATTAACCGATATAAAACACCATAAGTAAGTGTTCAAATTTAATTTATACAATATGCGGGCTTGTTTTTCAGGCGATTCCGGTGCGGAGCGAAGGAGCATGGCGTGCCATGCGACTGAGCGACAAGCCGGAAGCGGCAAAAAAGAAGCCGCAGATTGTATAAAAGATATTTCAGCACTTACTATCGTTTAAATTTGAACACTTACTTATATGAAAGTCGTCCTTTTCGACACCGAGCAAAGCTATCAGAATCTGCTTCCGCTCTCCTACACGCGTCCTGTCGGCGCGTTCCGCGTAGGAATAGTCACGATCCGCGAGAAATGGGAGCATTTCCTGCCGGGAGAGTATTCCTATTATCCTAAGGAGTATCTCAGAGACAAGTTTCCACTTCTCTGCTCCGAGGAGGAAGAGGCTCTCTTCATAGCGGGCGACAAGCTGCCCGACAAGGCGATCGCACTCGAGGCCTCTCAGCTGCGCCCCGGCGATGCATTGCGCGACAGCGGCGGTGTGTGGGCATAC
The DNA here is from genome assembly GCA_947176745.1 of uncultured Muribaculaceae bacterium. Classification (GTDB taxonomy): domain Bacteria; phylum Bacteroidota; class Bacteroidia; order Bacteroidales; family Muribaculaceae; genus Lepagella. The sequence goes on along the minus strand of CAMWRV010000006.1, from coordinate 19,956 downwards.
CGCGGACTGCGCCGCGATTTCGAGTCGCTTTCTCCCGATGCCGGGCGTGAAAGCGCCAACGACTCGCGCCGTATAAGCTATGTGTTCGATATCTTCCGCATGAATGCCGCCGAGATCGTAAGTGACTACACGTGGCTCACCCGCGGTCGGACAGGCATAGCTCCCGATCCCTCCACTGTGATAATCGGAGATGCGCGTCCGGCAAACGGAATCCCGGCCCTGTTCATCGAGCCGGGGGCTGTGGTAGAGGGTGCGGTGCTCAACCTTAAGGACGGCCCCATATATATAGGTGCGGGTGCTCATGTAATGGAGGGGGCGTGTCTGCGCGGTCCTCTTGCACTCTGCCATGACGCGAAGGTCAGGATGGGAGCGAAGATTTATGGCGGCTCTACTTTCGGCCCATATTGCAAGGTAGGCGGAGAGATCGACAACACTGTCATGTTCGGATTCAGCAACAAGGCCCACGACGGCTATCTCGGCAACGCCGTGATAGGGGAGTGGTGCAACATCGGAGCCGGCACAAATTCGAGCAATCTTAAGAACGATTATTCGAAGATCAGGATCTGGAACTATGCCTCGCAGCGCTTCATGAGGACCGACCTGCAGTTCTGCGGCCTCATCATGGGCGACCACTCCAAGGCAGGAATAAACTGTATGTTCAACACTGCAACGGTTGTCGGCGTGGGCGTCAACTTCCACGGAGCCGGCTTCCCGCGGCAGTTCATACCGAGTTTCCGTAACGGCAGTCCGGAGGGAGGGTTCTCCGACATAACCATCGATACGTTCATGCAGGTGGCGTCGAGGGTGATGGGGCGTAGAGGACTCGAACTGACCGACACCGACCGTCGTATCTTCGAGCACATACATCAGTCTGCTTCAAAATTCAAATAACCGAAGGTTTTCCATAGCCTTCATTTGACCAGGATAAAACCAATGAGCGCGACGCGGCATCCCCGGGCGGGTGTCGCGTCGCGCTTTGCAAATTCTGTCAATTATTAAGTCGGGTATATTGAATTATGAAAATGTATATGATTTTGGATTCAAAAGTATATGCGATTGTCTTAATGCCCGTCAGTAAATGCAATTCGGTGCAAAATGTCATTAATAAAATTCGAGGAAGGTTCAAAGTGGAGCAGAAGATGCTTTGCAGGCGGCAAAAATACATAAACAATACAGTTTGTATTTATTTTGCAAATAAATCTTTCTGTTTGTCAAAAATATTTAAAGAAATTTGGCGAAATATTTGGAAGTAATAGTGAAAAGATTTATTTTTGTGAAACACTTTTAGGAAAACAGGGATTTTTAACACGTGCAAAGCATTTCGATACATTGACTATTGTTTCATGTGGTTTGTCGTATTTTGAATCGCTGAATGAATCAAATTACACCATATTTCGAGTAAAACCGAGCAATGAAATCAAATCTTATTCACATCAGTCTGATTGCGGCGGCCGCTGTATGCGGTCTCCAGGCGACGGCAAAGCCCGCGAAGCAGGGAATCTTTACCGTCCCGACCGCCGACGGGTCGGAACTCAGGGTGCGCCTCGCAGGCGACGAGTTCTTCCATCAGTATTTTACTGAAGACGGCTACCCGCTCATTGAGAGGGGAGGCCTTTTCTATTACGGAGATTACGATGCCGAAGGCAACGTGATCGACTCCGGCATCAAGGCCGGCGATGTGTCGCGTCGCGGACAGGAGGCTGTCGAGTTTCTGTCCGGGATAGACATGCAGGGGCTGGAGGCTCGTATTACGAAACGCGCGGCTCTCTCCGAAAGAATGGCGAACCGCTTTGCCGGCATTCATGGCGATGTGAATAATGCTCCCGCAAAGGCCGCCGGAGAGGACGGCCCTCCTTACGAGCGCGGCTACGGACTGTTTCCCGACCTGCGTTTTCCGGCATATGGCGCGCAGAAGGCAATAGTGATACTTGTAGAATATACTGACACTAAATTCAATACAAGCTACGACGCCAAAGATTATTTTACCCGGATGCTCAATGAGGACGGCTTTTCCGACTATGGAGGCACAGGCTGTGCGGCCGAATTTTTCCGTCTCAACTCTGGCGACGCGTTCCGCCCGGAATTCGATGTCTTCGGGCCGATCACTCTTGCCAACAATATGGCATATTATGGCGGCAACGACTGGTATGGCAATGACCAGCGTCCGGCCGATATGGTAAAGGAGGCATGCGACCAGCTCGACGATATAGTCGATTTTTCCGAATATGACCGCAACGGCGACGGAGTGGTCGACAATATATTCATATTCTATGCCGGCCGGGGAGAGGCTTCCGGCGGTTCGGCCAATACAGTCTGGCCGCATTCATGGAACATGGTGTCGGCCGGATACCCCAATCTTTATTACGACGGCGTGCGCATCCATACCTACGGATGCTCCAACGAGTGGGAGAACGGACGCCCCGACGGCGTCGGAACGTTCATCCACGAGTTCAGCCATGTGATGGGGCTTCCCGACCTGTATGCCACAAGCTATACCAGCTCATTCACCCCCGGCGCATGGTCGGCTCTTGATTATGGTCCCTACAACAACGACGGCATGACGCCTCCCAATTACGGAGCTTTCGAACGCTACGCGCTCGGATGGATGAAGCCTCATGAGATCGACGGCCCGCTTTCGGCATCGCTTGCTTCGATAGACGACAATGTGGCCGGAGTGATCCGCACCGCCAAGGATACGGAGTTCTTCCTGGTGGAGAACCGTCAGCAGACAGGATGGGATTCTTATATCCCCGGTCACGGCATGCTCATATGGCATGTCGACTACAACGATTCGGTATGGAGCAGCAACAAGGTCAACAACACTCCGAGCCACCAGTATGTCGATATAGAGGAGGCCGATGGCGTTCAGACCGAATCAACGCGTGCGGGAGATTCATTCCCCGGCACCACGAACAAGACATCGTTTACCGGCCAGACCACTCCTGCCATGAAGACGTGGGCCGGGGTCGCACTCGATTTTCCGATAACCGACATTGCCGAGTCTGACGGAATAATCACATTCAATGTGCTCGGCGGAGCCGATGCTCCCGATATTCCTATGGCTGAATCGCTGCCGGCCGAGAATATAGGCACAGATTCTTTTACCGCCCGCTGGAATATGGTCGAGGGGTATGATCACATCCTTTCCGTTTATTATTATGGTGAAGATGACTCCAAGATATATCTCGAAGGTTTCAGAGCCCGCAATGCCGGACAGACAGATTCATTCGCTGTCAGCGGTCTTGTGCCTGATTGCCAGTATTTCTATACTGTAGCCCTTTCGACCGGCTGGCATACGGGACCTGCGTCTGCCGAGACACCGGTGTCGACCGAGCGCCTGTCCATAAATTATTATACGGCTCAGGCCGACGAGGCGACTGATGTGACCGAAAACGGGTTTACGGCAAACTGGCTTCCGATGGAGGATGCGCAGGCATGGCTTCTGACAGTGTATGAGCGGGTTCCCGGCGATCCTTTCATGGATGTATGCGACTTTACCGACGGAATCGACAATCTTCACGGATGGACCTCGACTTCGGGTGTGACCTACGGCATGGAGGCTTATGCCGGCGAGGCCGTGCCGTCGCTCAGACTGAATTCCGGAAATACCCTCACCTCTCCCGAATATGCAGATATGGTGAGCGGGCTTTCGTTCTGGCATCGCGGAAACGGCACGTCTTCAGGCGATCTGATCAATGTTTTCGCCGAGACCTCATCCGGACGTGTGCAGGTGACTTCTGTCGAGGTGCAGAAGACTGCCGGAGGTGTCGTTACCGACATTGACGAGATGCCGGCGGATACACATCAGGTGATCATACAGTTCGTGCGCAACGGCGATGCCGGCTCGCTTGCTGTCGATGATGTCCGCGTAGCTCATGGACTTGAGTATTCCGACTGTCTGCTCGAAGGGTATGACGATCTGAATGTCGGTTCGTCGCTCATGTATAAGGTGGGCGGGCTGAAGTCTTCGACTGATTATGTATATACAGTGCGTGCCACTGACGGCGAACTTTTCTCGAAGGTATCGCAGAGGATCAATGTCCGCACTGGAGATAATGTTGGAACCGTTCAGATGGCAGCTGACAGTGCGTTTGCAGTGACAGTGGCGGGCAACGTAGTTTGCGCTGATACCGACGACGAGATAATCGTGGCCGATTACACAGGCTCGCTTGTGGCCCGCGGATCGCACAAGGTGACTCTGCCCCGCGCAGGTCTCTACGTCGTGACTGTGCCCGCACAGGGTTATGCAAAGAAAATTATCGTAAGGTAATCCATATGGGTCTGCCGGAGCGCCGTCTTGAAAGCGGCTCTCGGGCAGACCCGAAATCATTAATTGCGGTCCCGCTCCGGAAAAGGTTTCGGGCGGAGCGGTGACCTAATCTCCGAAACCGTGTGTTGTATTATGAAACGAATTCTCAACCGGATTGTTTCCGTAGCGCTTGCGGCGGCGATGACAACGTCTCCCGTTATTGCGCAGACTGCGAAAAAGGCAACGGTTGCAGGGGCTGATCCCCGCAATGCGACTGTAGCCATGAAAGCGGAGCCGCGGAAGGCTCAGGGTAAGAACGCTTCAAAGTTCATCGAACAGAAGGCCCGCACAGTGTCTTCAGGATTAAGGGATGCCTCGCGTCATCCGGCCGCTCCCTCCAGAGTGGTGACAAAGGCTGCCGGCGACATGCCGGTGCTCTATGGCTCGATCACCTACAGCGATGACTTCGCTTCTTCCTCTGATGTGGGTCTTTACAAGGTAGCGGAGAGCGCCACCGATAATCCCGAGCTTCTGATCGCTGGAGTGAACGCTCAGAATGGCGGCGTATGTGTCGACGGGGTCTATTATGCAACTTCCTATTTCTCATTCTTCGGGATGATTTTCATCACTGTCGAGGCCTTTGATGTGGAGTTTGGCGAGAAGGTGGATTCTTACAGTCCTGATGATCTTGCTATTATTGCACCGGGAGGCTATGCGCTCGATCCGACCGACAACAGCGTGTATGGTATTACTTACAACTCGGCAGGCAGTGGTCTCCAGCTTTCGAAGCTCTCTTTCGGCAACGGCGAACCGACAGCGACTGCGGTCGGCGCGCTTGCAGGAAACTGGAACTCCATAGCTATCGACGCACAGGGCCAGATCTACGGTATAAGCTATGAAGGCGTCGAGAATGGAGACGATTACGTCGTGACCAACTCTTATCTCAACAAGATCGACAAGACGACGGGTGCTGTCACACTCATCGGCGAGACCGGTGTCGCTCCGCAGTATCTCTCAAGCGCGACCATCGACAAGAAGTCCGGACGCATGTTCTGGAACGTCTGCCCTCCCGACGAGACAGGCTGGATATATGAGGTCAATCTGACCTCAGGTCATGCCGATGCTCTCTATCAGCTTCCGGGCAACGACGAGATCATGGGTATGTACGTTCCCGAACCGGCAGCCGAACCCGGTGCGCCCGCTTCGTGCGAGAATGTCAACTTCAATTTCGGAGGCGGCTCGCTCATGGGTATCTGCTCGCTCACAACTCCTTCGTTGACTTATGACGGTTCCGCAGGTTCCGGCACTCTTACAGTGACTGTTCTTGCCAATGGCGAGGTGGTGTCGACAATGCCATCTGCGTCATGGGGCCGTACAGTGACTCTGCCGGTCAATCTGACTGAAAAGGGTGCTGGCATGTACACCTTTACGGTCTATGCGACAGGTGACGGTGGTGAAGGTGTCAAGACCCGCGTCAAGAACGTCTGGGTGGGTTCTGACACTCCCTCGGCAACCAAGGCTTCGCTCGCTTACGTAAACGGCAACATGGAGGTGACCTGGAATGCCGTGACCGGTACTGTCAACGGCGGTTATCTCGATACCGACGCCCTGACCTACAAGGTGGTTCGTGCCGACGGCAGTGTTGCGGCCGAAGGTCTGACCACTACATCGTTCTCCGAGGCTGTGGCCGAACCGGAAACTCTGACTTCATATAGCTATACGGTGTATGCCGTCTGCGGAGATCTCGTTTCAGCACCCGCAGAGACCAACACCGTGGTGCTTGGTTTCGTAGTGCCTCCTTATGCACCCGACTTCGCGGCTGACGGTCTTGAGGGATGGACTGTGATCGACGCCAATGGCGACGGCAAGGTCTGGACTGCTCAGGCTGACGGTTCTGTCCGCATGACATATAATTCATCTTTGGAAATGGATGACTGGATGATCACACCTCCTCTGAAACTTGAGGCCGGAAAGAACTATCTCGTTTCTTTCGCAGCAAAGAGCAACGGTGCTTCCTTCCCCGAACGTTTTGAGGTGAAATACGGAACATCCGCTACAGTCGAAGGCATGTCTTCTGTCCTCGTCGCTCCGACTCAGGCCGGCGCTGCATACGAGGAGTACAGCGAGTATCTTTCGCCGACAGCAGACGGTGTTTACTATGTCGGTTTCCACGGAATTTCCGATCCCGACATGTACTATCTCTATATCAAGGATATCCGGATTGAGGCTGGTGTGGCTGATGGCGCTCCCGGTGTAGCCACAAATCTTGTGGTGACTCCCGATGCGGCAGGCGAGCTCAAGGCCAACGTTTCCTTCAACGCTCCCGACAAGAACATGAAGGGAGAAACCCTCTCAAGCCTTACGAAGGTTGAACTCTACAGAGGCGAAACTCTCGTCAATACGTGGAATAATCCTGCCAAAGGCAGTGCATGTTCTTATGAAGATACTCCTTCTGCAGGCACCGTGACTTATAAAGTCGTGGGTTATAACGAATATGGCGCTGGCAAGGCCGTTCAGGCATCGGCGTTCATCGGCTTCAACACTCCTCTTGCTCCTGCATCGGCGTCGGTTGCAGAGACGAGCGTCAAGGGTGAGGTAATCGTTTCATGGGATGCCGTTACACAGGATGTTGACGGTAAACCGCTGCCCGCCGACAAGCTTACATACACGCTGTTTGATGCCGACGGAATCGTTGCCGAGAATATCAGCACTACGTCTTATACGTATCAGGCAGTTCCTGCCGACAGTCAGGATTTCGTACAGTATGGAGTATACGCTGTCATCACCGGTATCGAAGGTGGGAAGGCTTACACCGACATGATCCCTGTCGGCACTCCCTACACGTCGCTCAATGAGTCATTTGCCGAAGGTAAACTTCACTATATCTGGGGAATGAATACCGCATTGGGCGGAAACGTTACAATCCTTAGTGACGACAGTGGCATTCCCTCTCAGGATGGCGACGGATACTTTCTTGGCATAAGCGGTCAGTATCTTGACACAGGCGCATCGTTCTTCTCCGGTCTTATTTCTCTCGATCAGATGGAGAATCCCGGCCTCTCGTTCTATGTGTTCGATGTGCAGACTATAGCAGAGAATCCCGACATTGACGAGATTACGGTCTCGATCCGTACATCAGGCTCTGACTATACGGAAGTTCTTTCATCTACAGTACAGGAGCTCTGTGCTGACGCTACCGATGGCTGGGGCAAGGTGCTCATTCCGCTCGGGGCATACTCGAACAAGACGATACAGTTCATGATCACCGGTATCACAAAGCAGTACGTCTACAAGGCAATCGACAATATCCGCGTCGGCTCGATATTCGCATACGATCTCGAGGCCAAGGGTATCACCGCTCCCGCAAAGGTGCCCGCAGGCAGTGATTACAAGGTAGAGGTGGCTGTCTCCAACGCAGGTGCCCAGAGTGCCGCTTCTTACACTGTGGAACTCTATGCCGATGAGGAACTGGTGGCTTCCAAGGATTGCAGCAATCTTGAATCGGGTGCAAGCACTGTGGTTTCATTCGACCGCAATATGTCTGCCCTCGCTTCGGATCCTGTGACATACTTCGCGAAGATTGTCTACTCGGCTGATATGGATGATACCAACAACCAGACTTCGTCGGTGACGGTGACTCCGGTGGTATCGACTCTCCCGAAAGCGACAGGTCTTGCCGGAACGTCTGCGGCGGAGGGTATTCGTCTGACTTGGAGCGAGCCTAATCTAGAAGGCGGTGTGTCGCAGCCTGTTACAGATGACTTTGAAGATGCCGAATCGTTTGCCAATCATTATGGAGACTGGACATTTGTCGACGTCGACCAGTATCCGGTGGGCGGTTTCCAGGGTACCGAAATTCCCGGTATCACATTGTTCGAGACCACAGGATCATACTGGGTATGGGATCACGCATTGCTCGGCAATGATTCGTTCAAGGCGCATTCAGGCGAGAAGTATCTCTTCACTCTGTTTAATTCAGACGGACAAGGAGGAGTGGTTCAGAACAACGAATGGGCGATATCTCCCGAACTCGACGGATCGGCACAGACCATCTCGTTCTACGCCAGAAGTTATTCGGCCGACTATCCGGAGAAGGTGTCAGTTTATTACTCGACAGGTAGCCTCCAGCCTTCTGATTTCGTGAAGATAAACGGTGCAGGCGCGGCTTCGGTTCCGGGAGACTGGACTCTCTTCGAGGCTCAGCTTCCTGCGGGAGCCAAGCATTTCGCAATCGTATGCGAGTCTTACGACGCATTCTCGTTCATGGTCGACGATGTGACATATACTCCCGCCGGAACGGCAAACCTTGAGATCGAGGGATACAACGTATACCGCGACGGAGTCAAGATCAACGACGCTCCCGTTCAGGAGACCGAGTACCTCGACACCAATGTTGTCTCCGGTGAGACATATGCATATGTAGTGACCGTGATCTATAAAGAGAAAGGTGAATCCGCACCCACCGACGAGGTAGTCGTATCTTACACCGGTGTAGACGGCATAGCCGCAGGAGGTCTTGCCATCAAGGCTGTCGGAAACGACATCATCGTTCTCAATGCTGAAGGACTCGGAGTGACAGTGGCATCCGCGAGCGGCGCTGTAATCTACAGCGGTGCAGGCGAGGTCAAGACAGTCATCAGTGTCGGAAGCGGCGTTTACGTCGTGACTGCAGGCAAGACTGTAAGAAAAGTCCTCATCAAATAGTAAAGCGTATTTACTTTCGCATATCAATCAGGAGGGGCGCCGTCAGGCGTCCCTCTTTTCTTTTCGCCCGATCGGCTCCAAAATCCGTTTGCCAAAACTTTACGATCTGATTCCGCTTTAACACAAATTTTGCAGAAAAACTTGCGTAAGACTCTGATTTTTTGTATCTTTGCAGCGCATTTCGAAGCGACTGCGCCTCTCGGTGCGAGCTAAGCAATTGGTTGTCAATTGCTTGGCGCGTGTCATATGTGTGGTGTGGCGGCTTCGCAGAACTCTGATATAACTGTAAATTCTAAATAAAAACAGACAAAGAATGCCTACAATTCAGCAATTAGTAAGAAAAGGGCGGACCGTTCTGAAAGACAAGAGCAAATCGCCGGCCTTGGATTCGTGTCCTCAGCGTCGCGGCGTGTGCGTGCGTGTCTACACCACCACACCCAAGAAGCCTAACTCCGCAATGCGTAAGGTGGCACGTGTGCGCCTCACCAACGGCAAGGAGGTCAACAGCTACATCCCCGGAGAGGGACACAATCTGCAGGAGCACTCCATCGTTATGGTGCGCGGAGGCCGTGTGAAAGACCTTCCCGGTGTGCGTTATCACATCGTGCGCGGCACACTCGATACAGCCGGTGTGCAGGGTCGTACTCAGCGTCGCTCCAAGTATGGTGCAAAGCGTCCTAAAGCAGCCAAGAAATAAAGACTGCATCTTACGAATCAATCAAAACAAACTCCGTTTTTGATTTATTGGATGGCTAATGGTTGAGTAAACCCGGCAAGAGAGTCGGGTTGAAGATTGCAAAAGCAGCCGAAATCAAAACATTTAAACAAGTCTACTCAAAAAATGAGAAAAGCAAAGCCTAAGAAAAGGGTGATTCTGCCGGATCCCGTTTTCCACGACGTCAAAGTCACCAAGTTCGTGAACCATCTCATGTATGATGGCAAGAAAAACACGGCTTATACCATCTTCTACACCGCATTGGAGACCGTGAAGGCCAAGATGCCCAACGAGGAGAAGACAGCACTCGAGATCTGGAAGCAGGCTCTTGAGAACGTGACTCCCCAGGTGGAGGTCAAATCCCGCCGTGTCGGCGGTGCGACTTTCCAGGTGCCCACCGAGATCCGTGGCGACCGCAAAGAGTCGATATCAATGAAAAATCTCATCAACTACGCCCGCAAACGCGGCGGCAAGACAATGGCCGACAAACTCGCGGCCGAGATCGTCGACGCCTTCAACGACCAGGGTGGCGCATTCAAACGCAAAGAGGATATGCACCGCATGGCCGAGGCTAACCGCGCATTTGCACATTTCAGATTTTAAATTGATAAGGCAAAATGGCTAAACACGAAGATCTTAAGCTTACACGCAACATCGGCATCATGGCTCACATCGATGCCGGAAAAACCACTACTTCGGAGCGTATCCTTTTCTATACCGGCAAGACCCACCGTATCGGCGAGGTGCATGACGGCGCCGCTACAATGGACTGGATGGAACAGGAGCAGGAGCGAGGCATCACAATCACCTCGGCTGCCACTACAGCGTTCTGGAACTACGACAACAACAAATACAAGATCAACCTGATTGACACTCCGGGACACGTCGACTTCACAGTCGAGGTGGAGCGCTCGCTGCGCGTGCTCGACGGCGCCGTGGCTACTTTCTGCGCCGTGGGTGGCGTTGAGCCCCAGTCGGAGACCGTATGGCGTCAGGCTGACAAATATAACGTTCCCCGCATCGGCTACGTCAACAAGATGGACCGTTCGGGCGCGAACTTCTTCGAGGTGGTTCGTCAGCTCCGCGAGGTGCTCGGCGCCAACCCCCTTCCCATCCAGATACCCATCGGCGCAGAGGAGACTTTCAAGGGCGTGGTCGATCTGATCACCATGAAGGCGATCTTCTGGCATGACGAGACAATGGGTGCCGAGTATACCGTAGAGGAGATCCCCGCTTCGCTCCGCGACGAGGCCGAGGAGTATCACGACAAGATGCTCGAGACTCTCGCCGAGTTTGACGAGGCTCTCATGGAGAAGTATTTCGACGATCCCTCCACCATCTCCGAGGATGAAATCCGCGCGGCTATCCGCAAGGCTACTCTCTCGATGGATATCAACCCGATGCTCTGCGGCTCTTCGTTCAAGAACAAGGGTGTGCAGACTCTTCTCGACGCTGTGTGCGCATATCTGCCCTCTCCCGAGGACGCAGGCGCTGTCGAGGGTCACGCTGTCGGCGATCCCGACACTATCGAGACCCGCGAGCCCAGCAGCGACGCGCCGATGTCGGCTCTCGCGTTCAAGATCGCTACCGACCCCTATGTGGGCCGTCTCTGCTTCTTCCGCGTGTACTCCGGCGATATCGACGCCGGCAGCTACGTGCTCAACACCCGTTCGGGCAAGAAGGAGCGCGTGTCGCGTCTCTTCCAGATGCACTCCAACAAGCAGAACCCGATGGAGAAGATCGGTTGCGGCGATATCGGCGCAGGTGTAGGTTTCAAGGATATCCGCACCGGCGACACTCTCTGCGACGAGAACCATCCCATCGTGCTTGAGGCCATGGAGTTCCCCGATCCTGTGATCGGTATAGCCGTTGAGCCCAAGACTCAGAAAGACCTCGACAAGCTCGGCGTCGGTCTGCAGAAACTCGCCGAGGAGGACCCGACATTCCGCGTGGAGACCAACGAGGAGACCGGCCAGACCGTCATCAGCGGTATGGGCGAGCTTCACCTCGACATCATCATCGACCGTCTCCGCCGCGAGTTCAAGGTAGAGTGTAACCAGGGCCGTCCGCAGGTTACCTACAAAGAGGCCATCACCAAGCCCGTCGAGCTTCGCGAGACATTCAAGAAGCAGACCGGTGGTCGCGGTAAGTATGCCGACATCATCGTCCGCATCGAGCCGGTTGACGAAGGCTTCGAGGGCAACCTCCAGTTTGTCGACGAGGTCAAGGGCGGTAACGTGCCCAAGGAGTATATCCCCTCTGTGCAGAAAGGCTTCCAGACCGCAATGAAGAACGGCGTGCTCGCCGGCTATCCCGTAGAGCAGATGAAAGTCACTCTTCTCGACGGTTCGTTCCACCCCGTCGACTCCGACCAGCTCTCGTTCGAGCTCTGCGCCATCCAGGCGTTCAAGCACGGTTCCGAGAAGGCGGGTCCTGTCCTGATGGAGCCCATCATGAAGATCGAGGTGGTGACACCCGAAGAGTCGATGGGTGACGTGATCGGCGACCTCAACAAGCGCCGCGGTCAGGTAGAGGGCATGGAAAACAGCCGTTCGGGCGCACGCATCGTCAAGGCCAAGGCTCCTCTTGCCGAAATGTTCGGTTATGTGACCGCACTCCGTACGATCACTTCCGGCCGCGCCACTTCGACAATGTCGTTCAGCCACTACGCAGAGGTTAGCACTTCGATCGCCAGGAACGTCCTCACAGAGGTTCAGGGCCGTGTTGATCTTCTGAAGTAAATCATATTTCCGGAGTCCGGGGCCGCATGGCTCCGGACGACGGAGTTTAAAAACGCTTCTAAGTCAAACATAAAATATGAGCCAAAAAATCAGAATCAAATTGAAATCTTACGATCACAACCTCGTCGACAAGTCGGCAGAGAAGATCGTAAAGACTGTGAAGTCTACAGGCGCGGTTGTCAGCGGCCCGATTCCCCTGCCCACGCACAAGCGCATCTTCACCGTCAACCGTTCGACCTTCGTTAACAAGAAGAGCCGCGAGCAGTTCCAGCTTTCTTCATACCAGCGTCTCATCGACATCTACAGCAGCACTGCCAAGACTGTCGACGCTCTCATGAAGCTCGAACTTCCCTCCGGTGTTGACGTATCCATCAAGGTGTAATCAGACGGTATAAACAGAAACAAGACAAACAACCACAAATAGTAAAAAGAAATGCCAGGATTATTAGGAAAGAAAATCGGAATGACATCCGTTTTCAGTGCCGACGGAAAGAACATTCCGTGCACTGTTATCGAAGTAGGTCCTTGTGTGGTTACCCAGATCAAAACTCTTGAGAACGACGGCTACGAGGCTGTCCAGGTGGGCTTCCAGGAAGCAAAGGAGAAGCACATCACCCAGCCCCTCGCAGGTCACTTCAAGAAAGCCGGGGTAGCTCCTCAGAGACACTTGGCCGAGTTCAAATCGTTCGAGACAATGCCTGCCTTGGGCGAGACGCTGACAGTAGACCTCTTCCAGGAGGGTGGTTTCGTCGACGTTGTCGGCACCTCCAAGGGTAAAGGTTTCCAGGGCGTTGTAAAACGTCACGGCTTCGGTGGCGTAGGCCAGAAGACCCACGGTCAGCACAACCGTCTCCGCGCACCCGGTTCTATCGGCGCATGTTCGTATCCCGCAAAGGTGTTCAAAGGCCTCCGCATGGCCGGCCAGATGGGCAACGAGCGTGTCACTGTCCAGAATCTCCAGGTGATCAAAGTGCTTCCCGAGCACAATTTATTAATGATTAAGGGTTCCGTTCCCGGACCTAAAGGTTCAATCGTAATTGTTGAGAAATAATGGAAGTAGCAGTTTACAACATCAAAGGCCAGGATACAGGCCGTAAGATCACTCTGAACGACGAGGTTTTCGCCCGCGATCTGAGCGAAGGAAACGCTGAGCACACCCTCTATCTCGACATCAAGCAGTATCTCGGCAACCAGCGTCAGGGAACCCACAAGAGCAAGGAACGCAGCGAAGTGTCTTACTCGACCCGCAAGATCGGCCGTCAGAAAGGCGGCGGCGGCGCTCGTCGCGGCGACCTCAACTCTCCGCTTCTCTATCATGGCGGTCGCGTGTTCGGTCCCCGTCCCCGCGATTACCGCTCGAAGCTCAACAAGAAGATGAAGAGCCTCGCACGCAAGATCGCGCTCACTTCGCGCCTCAACGACCAGAAGATCATCGTGGTCGAGAACTTCACGTTCGACGCACCCCGCACCAAGAGCTACATGGAGATCGCAAAGAACTTCAAGCTCGAGGACAAGAAGGTGCTTCTCGTGTTCGCGGCTCAGGACAACAACGTTCTCCTCTCTGTCCGCAACGTTCCCAACGCGCTTCTGGCGCAGGCCGTTGACCTCAACGCGTTCACACTGCTCAACAACGACGCGATCCTTCTCACCGAAGACAGCGTTGGCATCATTAACGATTACAAATAAGGAGATATAAAAGATGGACATTCAGATAAAACCGATCGTGACTGAAAAGGCCACGGCCTACAGCGAGAAGCAGAATTGCTACACCTTCGCCGTATCTCCCGCCGCCAACAAGTTTCAGATCAAGGATATTGTGGAGAAACTCTACAATGTCCGCGTCGAGAAGGTAAACATCGCCAACTATGCCGGCAAGCGCAAACAGCGCTACACCAAGGGCGGCCTCATCCGCGGCCGTCGCGACGCTTTCAAGAAAGCGTATGTCATAGTGGCGGAAGGACAGAAGATTGACTACTACAGCAACATCTAAAAAGAAATGGCAGTAAGAAAATTCAAGCCCACTACGCCTGGGCAAAGACACAAGGTTATTGGTGTGTTCAAAGGACAAATCACTGCTACCACACCAGAAAAGTCTCTTACAGTCGGCAAGCGTTCGACAGGCGGTCGCAACTCGTCGGGTCATCTCTCGACCCGCTACCGTGGCGGCGGCCATAAGAGAAAATTGCGTCTCATCGACTTCAAGAGAATCAACGACAACGTACCCGCCACCGTAAAGAGCATCGAGTACGATCCCAACCGTTCGGCACGCATCGCGCTGCTCTACTACAAGGATGGCTCGAAGGCTTACATGATCGCCCCCAACGGGCTTGAGGTAGGCCAGATCGTGATGAGCGGCGCCGACGTGGCTCCCGAGGTAGGAAACTGCCTCCCGCTCGCCAAGATCCCCGTGGGTACGCTTATCCATTGTATCGAGCTCCGTCCCGGACAGGGCGCCTGCATGGCTCGCTCGGCCGGTACGTTCGCTCAGCTCACCTCGCGTGAGGGTGATTACGCGATCATCAAATTACCTTCCGGTGAAACCCGCAAGGTGCTTCTCACTTGCCGCGCCACTATCGGCGTTGTCGGTAACTCCGACCACGCTCTGGAGCGCAGCGGTAAAGCGGGCCGCAGCCGCTGGCTCGGCCGCAGACCCCACAACCGTGGTGTCGTAATGAACCCTGTTGACCACCCGATGGGTGGTGGTGAAGGCCGTCAGTCAGGTGGTCATCCCCGTTCGCGCACGGGTCTTTACGCCAAGGGTCTGAAGACTCGCTCGCCCAAGAAGCACTCTTCGAAGTACATCATTGAAAGAAGGAAAAAATAATTTGATTAATCTAAGACAAGTATGAGTCGTTCGCTTAAAAAAGGACCCTTTATTTCCGTAAAGCTCGAGAAGAAGGTCGCAGCCATGGACGAGAGCGGTAAGAAGAGCGTGATCAAGACCTGGAGCCGCGCCTCCATGATCTCGCCCGACTTCGTCGGACATACGTTCGCCGTTCACAACGGCAACAAGTTCATCCCCGTCTATGTGACTGAGAACATGGTCGGCCACAAGCTCGGAGAGTTCGCACCGACGCGCACATTCCGCGGCCACGCCGGCAACAAGAAGAAATAAAGGCCCCAATCATCTAATCACGAAAAAACAGAATAACATACAATGGGTTTAAGAAAAAGACAAGCAGCCGACGCCATCAAGGCAGCGCGGAAGAACGAGTTTGGAGCCCGTCTCCGCAACGTTCCTTCGTCGCCCCGCAAGATGCGTCTCGTCGTTGACATGATCCGCGGCGTCGAGGCATTCAAGGCCCTCGGTATATTGAAGTTCTCCAACAAGGAGGCAGCCCGCAAGGTGGAGAAACTCCTCCGCTCTGCGATCGCCAACTGGGAGCAGAAGAACGAGCGTAAAGCCGAAGCAGGCGAGCTCTATGTTAAAACGGTGTTTGTTGACGCCGCTCCGATGCTGAAGCGCATGCGCCCCGCTCCGCAGGGCCGCGGCTACAGAATCCGCAAGCGTTCAAACCACGTGACGATCTTCGTTGACACCATTAATAATAATAACGACTAAGCAAGATGGGACAGAAAGTTAATCCGATCAGCAACCGCCTCGGCGTGATCCGTGGCTGGGATTCAAACTGGTATGGCGGTAAGAAATACGGCGAGACTCTGCTCGAGGACTCGAAGATCCGTAAATACCTCCACACTCGTCTTGCAAAGGCAAGTGTCTCGAGAATCATCATCGAGCGCACACTCAAGATGGCCACTGTGACCATCGCGACTTCTCGCCCCGGCATGATCATCGGCAAGGGCGGCAAGGATGTCGACGCGCTCAAGGAGGAACTCAAGAAGGTGACCGACAAGGAAGTGCAGATCAATATCCACGAGATCAAGCGTCCGGAACTCGACGCAGAGATCGTGGCAAGCAACATCGCACGCCAGATCGAGGGCAAGGTGGCTTACCGCCGTGCCGTCAAGATGGCTGTCGCAAGCACCATGCGCATGGGCGCCGAGGGTATCAAGGTTCAGGTCAGCGGCCGTCTCAACGGCGCCGAGATGGCTCGTTCCGAGATGTTCAAGGAGGGCCGTACGCCCCTTCACACTCTTCGTGCCGATATCGACTACGCTCTCGTGGAGGCTCACACCAAAGTCGGCGTTGTCGGCGTGAAAGTGTGGATCTGCCGTGGCGAGGTCTATGGCAAGAAGGAGCTTTCTCCTGTCTACGTGGCAGGCCAGAAGGAACCCGGACGTCCTCAGGGCGGCGGCCGTAAAGGCGGTTTCCGCAACAAGAAAAACAACAACCGTTAAACATTAAAGACTCTTAGATAATGTTACAGCCTAAGAAAACAAGATACCGCCGTTCTCAAAAGGGCCGCATGAAAGGTGAGGCCCAGAGAGGCAATCAGCTCGCTTTCGGCTCGTTCGGAATCAAGACTCTCGATGCTAAATGGATCACTGGCCGTCAGATCGAGGCTGCCCGTGTGGCAGTGACCCGCTACATGCAGCGTCAGGGTCAGATCTGGATCAGAATCTTCCCCGACAAGCCGATCACCAAGAAGCCCGCTGAGGTGCGAATGGGTAAGGGTAAGGGTAACCCCGAAGGTTTCGTGGCTCCCGTCACCCCCGGCCGTATCCTCATCGAGGTAGAGGGCGTGCCCTACGACGTGGCCAAAGAGGCACTCCGCCTCGCGGCTCAGAAGCTCCCGGTGCTCACGAAGTTCGTCGTGCGCCGTGACTATGACCCCAGTCAGAACGTATAACAGAAATTCTGAGGAAAATTAAGTGAGATATAGATTTTTCTATACATACACACAATAAAAAGGGAATATTTCGGTTCAACTTTCGGGAGGCATGCGTCAGCCTGCTTCCCGAAAGGGGCCGGAATGGGCCCTAAGTGTGTATATTGACCACAGAAAAGTCCATATCGGACATAACTCAAAAATAAAATGAAAAAGGAAGAAATCAAGGAATTAAGCATTCAGGAGTTGCAGGCCCGCATAGAGGCCGCAGAGAAGGCTTATCGTGAATTGAAAGTAGCGCACGCGATATCTCCCTCGGACAATCCGGCCAAGATCACAAAAGACCGCCGTGATATCGCCCGTCTGAAGACAGTGTTGCGCCAGAAGGAAATCGCCGCCGTAGCGGAGGCAGCTTCCAAGTAATTAACCCGGTCAAATCATCGAAAAAATGGAAGAGAACAAAAGACATTTGAGAAAAGAGAGAATCGGGGTCGTTTCGAGCAACAAGTGCGACAAGACCATCACGGTGGAGATCAAATGGAAGGAGAAACACCCGATCTACGGAAAGTTTGTGAATAAGACGAAGAAGTATCATGCTCACGACGAGAAGAACGAATGCTCTGTGGGTGATACCGTACGCCTCATGGAGACCCGTCCTTTGAGCAAGACCAAAAGATGGAGACTGGTAGAAATCATCGAAAAAGTTAAGTAATCATGATACAGACAGAATCACGTTTGACAGTAGCCGACAACTCTGGTGCGAAGGAAGTCCTCTGCATCCACGTGCTCGGCGGCACAGGCCGCCGCTATGCCGGCGTCGGTGATATTATCGTAGTCACGGTCAAGAGCACTATCCCCGCTTCAGATGTAAAGAAAGGCACAGTCTCGAAAGCTGTTGTCGTGCGCACCAAAAAGGAAATCCGCCGTCCCGACGGAAGCTATATCCGCTTCGACGACAACGCCTGCGTGCTGCTCAACAACGCCGGTGAGATCCGCGGTACACGTATCTTCGGCCCGGTTGCCCGCGAGCTCCGCGCCACCAACATGAAGATCGTTTCGCTCGCACCCGAGGTGCTCTAAAACAAAATTCAAAATCCGTCTTAGACAAACAGAATCAAAATGGCAAAATTGCATATAAAGAAAGGAGACACCGTCTATGTCAATGCCGGCGACGACAAGGGCAAGACAGGACGCGTCCTCGAAGTGCAGGTGAAAAAGAACCGCGCTGTCGTTGAGGGTGTCAACATCGTCTCCAAAAGCACAAAGCCGACTGCCAAATATCCCCAGGGTGGTATAGTTAAGATCGAGGCACCGGTGCATATTTCTAATCTTAATGTGGTGGACCCCAAGACTGGCAAGCCCACCCGTATCGGTCGCCGCCGCAACGAGGCCGGCAAGCTGGTGCGTTACGCTAAAAAATCAGGAGAGGAGATCAAATAATGGCAGAGACTACACTTTCAAAGGAGTACAAGGAGAGAATCGTTCCCGAGCTCACTGAAGAGTTCAAGTACACAACTCCCATGCAGGTCCCCCGCCTGACAAAGATCGTTATCAACCAGGGTCTCGGCGCCGCCACCCAGGACAAAAAGATCATCGAGACAGCTCTCAACGAGCTTACCGCAATCACCGGCCAGAAAGCTGTCCCCACTCTTTCGCGCAAGGATATCTCTAACTTCAAGCTGCGTAAGAAAATGCCCATCGGCGCGATGGTGACTCTCCGTCGCGAGAAAATGTATGAGTTCCTCGAAAGACTCGTGCGCGTGGCTCTGCCCCGTATCCGCGACTTCAAGGGTATCAACTCCAAGCTCGACGGCCGTGGCAACTACACTCTCGGCATCACCGAGCAGATCATCTTCCCCGAGATCAACATCGACAGCGTTCCCAAGCTCCAGGGTATGAACATCACTTTCGTGACTTCGGCAAATACCGACGAAGAAGGATTCGCGTTGCTCAAGAAATTCGGATTACCCTTTAAACACGAAAATTAAGAGATATGGCAAAAGAATCAATGAAAGCCCGCGAGGTAAAGCGTCAGAGAATGGTGGCAAAATATGCCGCCAAGAAGGCCGCTCTCAAGAAAGCCGCACTTGCTGACGCTGACGGCAACATCGATTACGAGGCCCTCACGAAGCTCCAGAAGCTTCCGAAGAACGCCTCGCGCGTGCGTCTCCACAACCGCTGCGAGATCACGGGCCGTCCCAAAGGCTATATGCGCCAGTTCGGCATCTCGCGTATTCAGTTCCGCGAGATGGCTTCGGCAGGCCTGATTCCGGGTGTCAAGAAGGCAAGCTGGTGATTTTAGAATCACCGGCCGCCTCCGGCCCGGAATTGCCGTGCTCGCCACGGCGACTTACACGACTATACAGTGAGTTTTAAATATTGTTCAGTATATCTGAATCAATTTAACCAACAAAAAAATGACTGATCCAATAGCAGATTATCTGACAAGACTCAGGAACGCCATCATGGCAGGCCACCGCGTGGTCGAGGTTCCGACGTCTAAAATGAAAAGGGAGATCACTAAGATCCTTTTCGACCAGGGCTACATCCTGAACTACAAGTTCGTGGAGAACGACGGCCCCAAAGGCACCATCAAGATCGCCTTGAAGTACGATCCGGCTGACAAAGTTTGCGCAATCAAGAACCTGCACCGCATCTCGCGTCCGGGTCTGCGCCAGTACACCGGTTATAAAGATATGCCCCGCGTGCTCAACGGCCTCGGCATCGCTATCATCTCAACCTCGCAGGGTGTGATGACCAACAAGGAAGCCAAAGAGCGCAAGATCGGCGGCGAAGTATTGTGTTACGTTTATTAAT
>CAMWRV010000005.1 GCA_947176745.1 uncultured Muribaculaceae bacterium | reverse complement strand
ACCGCCGCTTCCGCCACTTCGGCAAAGACAAGGTCACGATGGACTTTGCCTTCTTTGCCATTGCCTTTAACCTGAAGGAAATGTGCTCAAAGATAGCGTAAAAGACCAAAAACGGGGGAAATACGCCCCTTTTGGGCCTGTTCATGCGTATATCTCGAATTTTGCATCTTGAGAATCGGATATTTTGGATAAATCCTCAAAAATCAGTAGCCTGAAAAATATCCAATCCTCAGTCCGGCAAAAAGAGAGGCTGCGCCGTAAACCTTAATTACGACACAGCCTCTTGTTTTCATATTATCTGACAATATCGTCAAGCCTCGTAGAGGTAGTCGCCGATCTGGTCGGGACGGAAGTTGGCGATAAAGTCGGCGTGCTTTGCGACTTCTGCCTGTCCGAGCTTCACGAACACGCGGAGCGAACGGCGGAATGCGTCGTTGCGCGTGGTGTCATCGAGAAGGAGAAGACCCATCACGGTGTATCCTGCCATCTCGACAAGACGGCGGGCCATGAAGTCTACATATTTTGTGTCGCCTACGCCGGTCACTGCCTCGACAGCATCGGCAAACTGCTGCGACATCAGTTCGAGAATGCCTTTCACATCCTGATCCTCGGGCTTGCACTCACGAGCGAGCTCTGCCTTTATCCAGTTGAGATATGTGCCGGTGGTGACGTGGCGGATCGCAGCCACTACCTGCAGCTGTGTGGTACCCTCGTAGATCGACGTGATGCGGGCGTCGCGATAGATGCGCTCGCACGCGTAGTCTTTCATGAAGCCCGAACCGCCGTGGATCTGAATCGAGTCATAGGCGTTCTGGTTGCAGAACTCCGAGGTCATGCCCTTTGCGAGCGGAGTGAACGCGTCGGCGAGACGGGAGTATTCTTTAGCCTCTTTCTTCTCGTCGAGTTCGAGCTTGCGCTCTTTCGCGATATCGTCGTATGCCTTGTATATATCTACAAAACGGGAGCATGCGTAGAGAAGCGCGCGCGATGCGTCGAGTTTGGCCTTCATGACAGAGAGGATCTCCGACACGGCGGGGAACTCGATGATTGCCTTGCCGAACTGCGTGCGCTCCTTGGCATAGCCGAGAGCCTCGCGATAAGCTGCCTCGCTAAGGCCGACGCTCTGCGCGGCGATGCCGAGACGGGCGCCGTTCATGAGGGCCATCACATATTTGATAAGACCCATGCGGCGTGAACCGACGAGTTCAGCGGGAGCATCCTTATATGTCAGCTCGCATGTCGGGCTACCCTTGATACCCATCTTGTTCTCGATACGGCGCACGTTGACTCCGCCGTTGCGCTTGTCGTAGATGAACATCGACAGACCGCGGCCATCTTTAGTGCCCTCTTCCGAACGGGCGAGCACAAGATGAATATCGGCGTCGCCGTTGGTGATGAAGCGCTTCACACCGTTGAGCACCCATGAGCCATCCTCCTTCTGAGTGGCCTTGAGCATGACCGACTGGAGGTCGGAACCTGCGTCGGGCTCAGTGAGGTCCATCGACATCGTCTCTCCTGCGCAGACACGGGGAATGTATTTCTGCTTCTGCTCCTCGTCGGCGAACTCGTAGATAGTCTCCGCGCAGTCCTGAAGGCCCCAGAGGTTCTCGAATCCGGCATCTGCACGGCTCACAATGTCAGCAGCCATTATATAAGGAGTGATCGGGAAGTTGAGACCACCGAGACGTCGGGGCATGGCCATGCCCATCAGGCCGGCCTTGCGGCAGGCGTCAAGATTGCGTGCGGTGCCGTCGGCATAGATCACACGGCTGTTTTCAACGCGGGGGCCGGTATGGTCGACTTCCTCTGCGTTCTCTGCGATTATGTCACCGCAGATCTCGCCCACCACTTCGAGAACCTTGTCGTAGCTGTCCTGTGCGTCGGCATAGTCCTGCGGCGCGTAGTCGAATTTATCGGCGTCGGCGAAGTCGCGCTCCTTGAGGGCTACGATCTTCTCCATCATCGGATGCGAGAGATAGTGCTTCAGCGCCTCGTTGTCTGTATAGAAATTAGCCATTATTTCGTATTCTTTTTATAGTACTTGATTAATTTGGGCACTACGTCCTCGACGTTGCCGGTGATGACATAATCCGCGATGGTGTTGATCGGAGCGTCGGGATCGTTGTTGATCGAGATTATGATCGACGATTCCTGCATGCCGGCGATATGCTGTATCTGACCCGACACACCGCACGCGATGTAGAGTTTGGGGCGCACAGTCACACCGGTCTGACCGATCTGACGGTCATGGTCAGCCCATCCGGCATCGACTGCGGCACGGCTTGCGCCGACCTCGCCTCCAAGCACGTCGGCAAGCTCGTGAAGAAGACCGAAATTCTCCTTGCTTCCCATGCCATAGCCGCCGCACACCACGATCGGACTGCCCTTGAGGTTCACTTTCGACTTCTCGACATTACGGTCGATCACCTCGATTACGTAGTCTTCAGGACTGGTATAGTCGGAAGGATTGAGATTCACGACCTCTCCAACATAATTCGAGTCGCGCACTTCCTTTTTCATGACACCCTCGCGGACAGTGGCCATCTGCGGACGGCACTCGGGGTTGACGATGGTTGCCACGATGTTGCCGCCGAACGCCGGACGGATCTGAAGAAGAAGATCCTTGTATTCCTCGCCTGTGCGGGCATCCTTGTGATCACCGATCTCAAGCTGGGTACAGTCGGCGGTCAGACCGCTGTGCAGAGCCGAAGAAACGCGGGGACCAAGGTCGCGGCCTATCGAAGTCGCGCCCATGAAAGCGATGCGCGGTTCCTTCTCCTTGAAGAGGTTGATGAGAATCGAACTGTGGGGAAGTGATGTGTAAGGATAGAGACGTTTGTCCTCGAACTTGTAGACAGTGTCGACACCGTAGGGAAGAATCTGCTTCTCGACATCCTTCAGGTCATCGCCTGCCACAACGGCCTCAAGACGTATGCCCAGTCTGTCGGCCAGCTGACGGCCTTTTGTCAGGAGCTCAAGGCTCACATCGGCAACCTTGCCGTCTTCGAATTCGCAATATACTATTAAATTATGCTTGTCTGTTGCCATGATTAGCCGATTGTATGGTTAGCGATGAGTTCCTTGATGAGAGTCTCGATCTCCTCGTCGTTGTTTTCGACGCGGCGCGCGTCTTTGGCGGTAAAGACCACATTCTCTATCTGCTTCACTTTAGTAGGAGAGCCCGAGAGTCCGCACTGCGAGAGGTCTGCCTCGACAGCCTGCGCGCTCCACTCTCCTATCTGGAGATATGGACGCTTGGCGAGCATTTCCTCTTTCTTTGCGTCGCCGGCTGCCTCAGAAGGAACGCATGCGTATTTGAATTTCTGAAGATTCCTGGCGTTGCGAGGACGGCATGCATCGGCAGAACCGTTGACAGTCACAACAAGAGGAAGCGGAGCCTTGACAGTCTCGACACCGCTTTCGATGCGTCTCTTTATGACAACCTTGCCGTCAATGATCTCCTGAATCTCCTCAGCATATGTAACCTGCGGAAGACCGAGTTTCTCGGCGATCTGCGGGCCCACCTGGGCGGTGTCGCCGTCGATGGCCTGACGGCCGCCGATGATGAGGTCATATTCTCCTATCTTGCGCACAGCCGCGCTGAGCGCGTATGAAGTGGCGAGCGTGTCCGAGCCGGCGAAAGCACGGTCGGAAAGCACTATGCCGCCGTCAGCACCGCGATACATACCCTCGCGGATGATCTCGGCCGCGCGCGCCGGACCCATGGTGAGCAGCGTGACTTTTGTGCCGGGATACATTTCCTTAAGTTTAAGGGCCTGTTCGAGAGCGTTGAGGTCCTCGGGATTGAAGATGGCCGGAAGCACGGCGCGGTTGATTGTGCCGTCCTCTTTCATGGCATCCTTCCCGACATTGCGGGTGTCGGGAACCTGCTTGGCCAATACGATGATGTTCAAACTCATATTATAGCTGTTAGATTAGATACGGTCTGGAAGTGCCCTTTGTCTCATGACATAGAGCCGGAGTGCCCGCCCTGATGCGGCATGAGCACAATCCGGTGCAAAGATAATAAAAAATTCTCAATTATCTGCATTTTGTGCAAAAACGGACACAAAACAAATGAAACACACTCCCGACACAACATAGAGAAATACGACAGAAAATGATGATAAATTTTGATAAAATTGCGTTATATAAAAGTTTTTCGCTAAATTTGTGGTATATATGTCAAGTAACACAGGAGACAATGGACAAAAACATATCCGCATTGATTCTGGCTGTATCGGCATGCGCTGGAACTGCCTGCGCGCAAACTGCCGACGAACTGCTTGCCGAAGGTCGTGAGGCATTTCTCGACTATCGGTTTGATGACGCGTCGCGCCTGTATGCGCAGGCCAAGAAGAAAGCGAAACGCACCGACGAGTTCTTTGCCGACAAATACGACTCTTTCCGCCGCCAGCTTGATGATGCCGAGAATTTTCTTGGCCGTGTCGAGAAAATAGCGGTTATCGACAGCATCACCGTGCCGCGTCAGGATTTCTTCAGAGCCTACCGCCTGCCGGCATCGGCAGGCTCACTGCGCGGTGCCGAGGCTTTGCCGGGCCGAAGAGAAGATTTTGATCCGGCTGTGGATTACGTATTCTCAAGCGAGCGCGACGACTACAAACTCTGGGCTCAGCCCGACACGACCGGATACATGCACCTTGTGGAATCAAACCTGCTTACCGACGGTTCGTGGAGCACGCCCTCTCCCCTTTCTGACGAGCTGTCGGAAGATTGCGACGCGATCTTTCCTTTCATGATGGCCGACGGCGTGACATTGTATTATGCGGAAAACGGAGAGAACTCAATAGGAGGCTACGACATCATGGTTGCCACACGCGACGCCGCAGACGGATCGTTCTTGCAGCCGTCGAATCTGGGCTTCCCCTACAACTCCCCTTTCGATGATTACCTTCTCGCGATCGACGAACTCAACGGTGTGGGCTGGTGGGCCACCGACCGCAACCGGCTCGACGATGAACTTACGGTCTACGTGTTTGTCACCAACGATCTCCGCACCAACTACCCGCCCGACGAAGACGACATAACCGGCTTCGCGCGTATCGACGACTATCTGGCCACGCAGCCCGAAGACTCCGACTACGACAGCCTTCTCGCCACGATCCGCGCCATAGACCCGGAAGCGCGTGTAAAAAAGCCGGAGTTTACATTCCCGGCCTCCGACGGCAGGATCTTCCACAGATATGACGAACTGCCGGATGCAGCGTCGCGCGCGGCGATGAAGCGCTGGCTGTCGGCCAAGGCGGAACTTGACGAGGCTCTCGCCGGGCTGTCGGAACTCCGCCGGCAATACAACGGCAACCGGTCGGCATCACTCGCATCGCGGATCAGACGTGAGGAATCGCAGACCGAGGCTGCCCGGACAGAAGTCTCCCGGCTTCGCTCGGACGTGCACAAGGCACTCTCGAAATCCCGCTGAACCCGCATAACCTTAGAATACTTACACATGATATCATTTTCGCTTGCACTCCTCCTGCTCGTGGCGGGGTATTTCATCTACGGAACCGCAGTGTCGCGCATATTCGGACAGGATCCGAAGCGTGTGACACCGGTCCACACCCGGGCCGACGGCGTGGACTTCGTGGAACTCCCGACATGGAAGATATTTCTCATCCAGTTTCTCAACATAGCCGGACTCGGGCCGATATTCGGAGCGATCATGGGCGTGATGTTCGGTCCGGCGGCTTTCCTCTGGATAGTGTTCGGCACAATCTTCGCCGGAGCGGTGCATGACTACATGTCGGGCATGATGTCGCTCCGCAGCGACGGCGCGTCACTTCCCGAAATCGTCGGAAGCCAGCTCGGCAAAGGAATCAAGAACGTGATGCGCGTCTTCTCGCTTCTGCTCATGATTCTTGTCGGCGCTGTATTCGTGTACAATCCGGCCGACCTGATGGCCATGTTGACGCCCGACCATCTTGACAGGACTTTCTGGATAGTCGTGATCTTCGCCTACTACATGCTTGCCACGCTGCTGCCGATCGACAAACTCATCGGCAGACTGTACCCGCTGTTCGGTCTGGCTCTTCTCTTTATGGCCGTAGGGATAATGACAATGCTTTATGTCAATGCCGGATCTATGCCCGAAATCTGGGAAAACTTCGGCAACCGGAGGCTTGACGCAGACACGGCCCCTATATTCCCGATGATGTTCGTATCGATAGCATGCGGCGCGATCTCAGGCTTTCACGCCACACAGTCGCCCATGATGGCACGCTGTCTGAAGAATGAACGCCACGCGCGACCGGTGTTTTACGGCGCGATGGTGACAGAAGGAATAGTGGCACTCATCTGGGCCGCCGCAGCCGTGACCTTTACCGGAGGATATGAAGAACTGCAGCATACTCTCGGCGAGGGCAGTCCGGCCATTCTTGTAAACTCGATCTCAAGAGACTGGCTCGGAGCGGCAGGAGGAATCCTCGCAATACTCGGAGTGATCGCCGCACCGGTCACTTCGGGCGACACCGCACTGAGATCGGCACGACTTATCGCGGCCGATTTCATGAATATCCCGCAGAAGAAGATAATTCGCCGTCTTGCCGTGTCGGTTCCCATATTCATATTATGCTTCATAGTAATGTCCGTGCCTTATGAAGTATTGTGGCGTTACTTCTCCTGGTGCAATCAGGTTCTGTCGGTCTTCACTCTGTGGGCGATCACCGTCTACCTCGCGAAGCATGGCAAGACATATGCTGTCACCATGATTCCTGCCATGTTCATGACCGCTGTCACCGTGACTTACATCCTGTATGCTCCCGAAGGACTGACCGCACTGACCACCGCTACGTTCGGCACTCAGATAAGCTATGAGGCGGCCACAGGAGTGGGAATCACGGCCGCCGCACTGCTTGGAGCGCTCTTCATGCGTTACCGGCGCAGTCTGGAGAACGCAGGGCTGGCAGGCAGAGCACGATGACGATTTCCGGGAGAATGATTGAAAAAAAGAAATGGATATCACAATAATTAAAGACATAATCGGTCGCACAGACCGCTATAATTTCCACTCCCACTCGGAATTCTGCGACGGACGGGCCCCTATTGCCTCAATAGCGGCAAGCGCGTTCAAAGAGGGATTCGAGGTGTGGGGAGTCTCACCGCACTCGCCACTCTGCATCGACTCTCCCTGCAACATGCTTCGGGTGGACATTCCCCATTATTTTGACACAATGGGGAGACTCAAGGAGGAATACGATGGCAGGATGCAGCTCATGACCGGTCTGGAAATCGATTTCCTCGGCAAGGATTACGGCCCGCATATCGATTACTTTCTGGAGATGCCCCTTGACCACCGCATCGGATCAGTCCACTTTGTCCCGAATCAGGACGGGATTCCGCTTGATTGCGACGGAAGCGCGGAGCGTTTCGCCCGCTACCTGCATGACGGCTACAGAGACGATCTGCGCTATGTGGTCGAGAAATATTTCGAACAGGTGCTGACCATGCTTGAGCTCGGAGGATTCGAGATACTCGGGCATTTCGACAAGATCGCAGGAAACGCATCGTCTGTAGACCCCACGATCGAGGATCAGACATGGTATGCCGCTCTTGTAAGCGACGTGATGCGACTTGCCCGCGACACGGGAGTGGTTGTCGAAATCAACACCAAGGCCTTCAAGAGGCAAAGCAGATTCTATCCTGCCGAACGCTGGTGGCCGGAACTGATATCCACCGGGATTCCGTTTGCGGTCAATTCAGACTGCCATCATCCGGACCTCACAGCCTCAGGCCGAAGCGAGGCTCTGACCGCAATAGGCCGGATTCCCCGCTGACATGAGTCACTTTTGCTGAACTGAATCTACAATTACTTCAGAATACCTGAACTGATCTCTCCGGTTTTGCCCGGGTTGTCGTCCTGACGCACTTTCTTGCCATAAGAGAATGAATAAGACAGTTCAACGCTGATACCACGCGAAACGGTCCGGGTGTATTCCTGTTGCCATACAGAGTAATTTTCATCAACCCTCTCAACATAGCTGGCTTTGTCGGAGGAGCGGAACAGATTGTTCCCGGAAAGCGACACATTGAAACCTTTCGCTCCCCACCCTACAGTCAGCCTGTAGTATGAAGGCATGCGAAACATCCTGTCATCCTGAGACATTTCATGTCTGGAAGCCTGATAATAGACAGAGAAATAAAAGTTCTTCAGGTAATAATTTATTCCCGAATTGAAATTGGCGAAGTTTCCACTATAACAGATTCGGCCTCCTCTGCGGGCATATTTGCCATAAACCGACGCCCACATGCTTAGAGAGCGCTCAAACAGGCTGAACGACGCGGTGCCGCCATAAATCAATTCACTAAAATACCCTTCTCTTTCAAGAGACTTCAACATCATTTCCTTTCCATCGATTACGGTCGGGATGTAGATATCGACAATAGGTTTCGTCAGCCTGTTGAACCTTGCAAAAGCGGTCAAAAACAGGTTGGATCCGGCTTTACAATTATAATAAGCAGCAACAGAATTGAGCAGACCGGGTCTGATCGAAGGATTTCCCGTAACGGCATCAAGAAGATTGAGAATTACGATATTGGGACTCCGTTGCGCCACGCCTACCGACCAATGCGACATCTCCGATGACATGCTGATCTGATGCCGTTCGTTGAAATTCCATCCGAGCTGCACCCAATACTTGGGCAACAATTGTATATCCTTGAAATCATCGAATTTCTTATAGCTATAATACAGTCTGACAGTAGGAGAAAGCCAGAACTTGCCGAAAACGAGGCGTGAAGACAAGCCGGCACCGACAGCACCTGTAGTGCTGTGGACAGCAGAGAGATTTGACCCATCATAATTCAGTCTGTTGTCGGAAAGCTCGCCATAGAGCGAAGCCGTAAGCGACTTTGCTCCCCACTGTTTGCTACAGTTCACGCTCAGTAATCCATACCACGCGTTCTCTTTTGCATCGGTTGCCACAAGTTTCTCATCCGTCTCATAAGAATTACCTCTGGAGTGATGCGAATACTTGAGTGTCGGGGTTACAGACAACAAGACTGATTTCGGCAGAAAGAACTGGTACAAGCCATTCCACGTAGCAGAATTGGACCGCGCGTCAATGCCGTTGACCGATGTCCCGTCAGGATATATATCGGGAGTAAAAAAATTAAGGTCACTACGTTTGAAACGGCTTCCCAGACCCTGATATCCTATAGTGTTTGAAATCCTGTTCTTATCATCGGAATAAACCGCTCTGAATGTAGCGAACTCACTGCTGCAGACATAATGTCGTGAATCAGATTCAAGATACCAGCTTACATCCTGACCTGGAAAGCGATAGTCAGACTGCGACACGCTTGCACTATGCTCATCTTTTTCATAATGGCTTCCGGCAGAAATGTCATAGGTCATTTTCTTGTAAGACATCTTGGAATTGACAGAATAATCGCCTGTAGGCTCCGGAAGACTTTGCCACACGTCAAATTTGGTGTATCCTCCATATTCATACTGAACCATTATGAAATTTACCACATACCGGGCACCTCCGAACCGGGGATCCTGCGGGTTCTCATATACCTCCACTTTCCTCACATCCTGTGTGCGCATGCCGGCGAGCCGGTTCCTGTCTGCCGGCATATAATCAATATATACGCTTACTTCATCGCCCAAATTAGTGGTTATCGATTTATCAACAGGATTGACACGCACTGTCGGCAAACCCATCGCAAGAAGAAGATCCGCTCCCCCGTGAGAAGTGTTTTTCTCGCGCTTTCCCGGAATGAAGACCAGTTTGTCCGGTTCGATCATTGCATATTCGGTTTTAACAGTAACTCCATTCAATGCGACCGGCAAAAGCTCCATCTTCACATCGCCGACATTGAAACCGGTCGATCTGCGAAAGGTCGTGACATATCCGACACTGCTCAGTTTAAGAATTGCGTTGTGGACATCGCACGGAATCGAGAATCGTCCGTCGTCAGCAGTGAACGCATATGTAAGAACTGTTGAATCTTTGGGAGACAACACCATGACCGTAGCATGCGGCACACCTTCGTCACCCTCTCCCGTTGCACGCCCCACATACCGGTAGACCCCACGCTGCATGGCCTCGACATATATGCCGTTTTTCGAATCCAGAACACGGATAGGGAGCATTGAAGCAAGCCGACGGACAGCATCTGCTCCATTGTCGGTGTTTATCCGGGCCGAAGTCCTGTAGTCGCCGAGTTCATTATAAATGAAACTGATTTTAAGCTCAGGATGCTCGCGTGAAATTTTAGTCAATGCATCAGACAACGGCGTATCGGAAAAACTGTAATTAAATTTGCGGGCATGCATGGCAAAGCAAATCGCCATGCAAAACATGAGAGTCAGATATCTTTTCATAAGGAGGTGTGCTCTTGAAATATTAAACAAGCTCGCATAGTGTATAAATTAAATTTGAACACTTACCTATTCGACAATAATTGTACGACCTGACATGCTGATATCGAAACGCTCGAAGTTGTTAAGTCGTGCTATTGTCTCTTCAACCGGCTGTGTTGTGTCCCAGACAAAATAGAGATGCAGATACTTGTGATCGGATGAAATGAATTTCACTTCGAGGCCATTTCTTTCCGCAATCATGTCAAGAATAATCTCAAGTGTCTCGTTTTCGAATTCTATCGGCGTTTCACAAGCAACAGGTTCCATATGTGAACCGCCGCACACACTGTCTTCGACAGATTCGACAACCTGAGTCCCGGAAAGAGCCGTCCCGGCTTCAGCAATATTATCAGATTGCGTCATCCCGCTCCTGACAGAAATGCTTATTCCCATGGCAACCGCCAGTATCGAAGTCACAATGACCGCACCGATTGCTGCCGCCCGATACTGATGCCATACCGTCCGCCTGTCGCGACGGCATGAGGAAAGACTGAATTTCCGCCATTCCTCATCGACATCATGTGTACCTGCCGTCGCTGCAGACGCATGCAGAGATTCCGATGTCTTTCTGAGAATCTCATACAATTCCTTGATCTCCGGGTCTGACATCATTTCGTCAACTTCATCCGGAGAATAGCGGTCGGGATTTTCGATAAGGTCAAGAATCTTGTCAATTTTGTCCATATTTTTCTTTCATTATTGGTCGAAGAATTTCAATGGCCCGTCTGAGATGCTTGTAAACGGCAGTCTCGCTGATACAAAGTCTTTCAGAAATCGCTGAGTACCTGAGACCTTCATAAAAGCGCAGTCTTACGACTTCTGCAGTCTGCGGCGTCAGAGAGTCTTCTATCATCTGTGCGATCTGCCGGTGATCCGGAATCTCATCATTTGCATCGTCAGCATCTGATTCCGATTCAAGAGTATACAACTCTGCGATCCGTTTTCTGGCATCCAGATTACGGATATGATTCAATGCCCTGTTGCGTGTGGCTCTCAACAGATACGCCGTATCTGCGGAATCAGGCAACCCGGATGCCAGCAGCGAAGAAAAGACGCTGTGCACCACATCGTTGGCTGCATCCACGTCATGCAATGCCGCTACCGCGAGTTTAAGCATCAATTCATAATTGGCTTTGAACAGTCTTTCTATATCAGAGTTTAACGCCATACATCTATATTACACTACGACATTGATTTTCCCAACCCCTGTCATAAAATTTTTTTCACTTATATGAAACTGCGGGAGCATAGAAATAATTGCATAAATGCGTTTCACGCGTCGGGGCATTGCTTTTTTTGTTGGGCAAGCCGGAATTTTTATCTATATTTGCATCTGATGCCGGATATTACGGCTTCGGCTCCGCCCTATGGACAAATCAAAGAAAGAGAACATCATACGCGCAATCCGGACTCCGAGAGGGCTGATTCTTCTCGCTATCTGCCTGACACTTCTTTTCAGTACCGCAGAGGGAAAGGTTTCCCCTGACACCACTGCTGATTTCGACAGCCTGCTGCGCCTGTCGAAAGATATGACCGTTGACCAGATCAGACATAAAGGGAGATCGGTGTTTCTTGAACAAAAAGATCCCCTGAACGCCTTGTTATGGTACAGGACCGCACTCAGCAGGCCTGCCGACAGATTCACTGAATCTGACTGGGAAAATCTGGCCAGAATCTATTCGAACATCGGACATATATATTTCTACGAATACGGAAACGCACAGCAGGCCTTCACAAGTCTTATGAAAAGTGCGGCGATATGCGAGACTCACGGGAAAGAGAATCCAGGCTTCGCACTGACTGACATATACTTTACTTTCGCCGATATTTACACAAGCTATAATGATCTGCCCAAAGCATCCTATTACCTAAAAAAAGGATTTGACGTATCTCTACACAAGGATCTTAAGAAAATCGGTTATTCATTCGCCAATCTGGCATGGTTCACAATTCTGAACGACTCGGTGACATCCATAAGGAAAGAACGTGAACAATTCAGAAAATCAGAAGCTTCCGACACCTCTGTACTCGTAAGATACTGCAGGAATATCCTCGGAGCGATGGATCTAATAGAAAAAAACGACTACAAGGGAGCCTCCCGACTTGCAGAAACAGCACTTTCAGACCGGACATTCGCCACTCCCGACAATCCTGACATAACAGTGCTCCGTTACCACGCGGCCGCTCTGCTCATTACCGCCCACCTTCACCTGAAAACCAACAACACGGCCCGAGCATCACAAAAAATATCTGAAGCCGAGAGAATAATAAAGGCCAACTCTCTGTTCGACCTTTATGATCTGCTCTACAAGAAAAAAGCGGACTATTACAGACAGACAGGCAATCCGCAGGCTGTCAGAGAATGTGAGTTCCGGGCCATGAAAGTCCGCGATTCCCTGTACAACTCACAGAAATACGGTCTGCTCAGAAACATCGAGGAGGAGTGGAAGGTATCGGGCATCGAGGAACAACTAAAAAAGAAAGAGGATGAACGGCAGATTCTGCTCATAAAACACAGCAGACAGAAAACTGTCGTGCTTACGCTCGGCATCAGCGCAGCCGCCATTCTGCTTCTGCTTTTATGGATATTCCGCAAAAACCGGGAACTGAAAGATACGAATGCAAGCCTGTTCAGAAAAAACGTGGAACTTGCCGAAGCTCTTGCCGAACGCGGAACCACACGGCCGGAGACCACACCCTCACCGGAAGAAACCTCCGGCGAAGAGAAATCTCTTCAGCCGGTGTTCGAACAGGTGCTACGGATCTTCTCGGAAAACAACGTAATCTACAACCCCGATTTCAATATCGAGGAACTATCTCATATGACCGGCATCCACTCCAGACGCATCTCACAGGCCATAAATACCTGCACAGGCAAAAGCTTCAGCTCTCTTCTGGGAGAATACCGGATAGCGGAGGCATGCCGTCAACTCACAGCCCCGGGAATGAGGCCGACCATAGCTGCCGTCGCCGAAAATGTAGGCTACCGGTCAAGAACCCACTTCTCTTCTGTCTTCAAGTCTGTGACAGGCATGACCACCACCGAGTTCATACGTCAGGCGGCACGAAGCCTTGATGCCAAAGCAAAGCCCTTCACATCGTGACAGAACCGACCCGACATTCAGCATATTGACAGCCGTAAGACTTATTTTTGTACTGAATACGGAAAATCAGACGTCTTTTCCGCTCTTTTTCACCCATAACGACGATTTATGTGCTATATTTGCGGCCGGACAGAACAGGTCCTTCCCGATATACTGACCACAAGAACAACAATAATAAATTAAACAAAACAACATGAACAGACTTTCAACCATCCTGACCGCTGCCGCTCTTGCTGCAGCCGTCGGTCAGGTTCATGGAGAAGAGACATCTGTCGCCAGCATGGCGTATGGAATCCGTGTATATTCCGCCCATGCCGAGAGCGGGCGGCTTGTCTCCTTTCCCGTCGACAATCCCTCTGAAGAGGAAGAACTGCTTGACCTGTCGGAATACAATATCATGGCCGCCACATGCCATGACAATGTGTATTACCTAATACATTCCGACGACGGCATTCTTGCTTCAAAATTCCTGACCCTTGACCTCAACACAATGACAATCCGGGTCGTGAAGAACTATGACTGGAAATTCGACCTGGCAGGCAACATAATCTACTCCGACCTCACGTTCGACGCGACTTCGGGAGCCATCTACGCAGCCGGATACAATTTGGAAGACGCTGATGTCGAAGATGGTGAGCCGACTGCGCCGTTCGGAATATTCACTATCGATCCCGCCACAGGAGACGCCACTCTTGTCGGCCAACAAGAGGAGCACGCGCTTGTATCCATCATGACAGATGCAGAAGGCACTCTGATGGGTGTCGATGAACGCGGTGTTCTTTGGGATGTGTCCAGATGGGGAGGCTATCTGAACTATGAGATGCTTGATCTCGGAGTGACACCCGCAGGATTGCAGTCCATGGCCCACGACTTCGGAAAAGGAGTGTCATACTGGGCGTCATATACGGCAGACGCAGCCGGCAACGGAGTCTCGCAGCTGATAAGATTCGAGAGAACACCCGACTGGACATATGTCAAGGAATCCGTCGGAGCGATCGGCACAGACAGCGAGATAATCGGTCTGTACATCGATTCCAATCCCCTTCCCAAAGGCGCGCCGTCGGTCGTTGAAGGATTCGCGGTGACAGCCGGAGAGCAGGGAGCCGCCACTGCAACCCTGTCATGGACCAATCCGTCAAAGACAGCGGGAGGAGACGAACTCGGACAGATCGACATCATAATATACCGCGATGACACACCAGTCACAACACTTGAAGGACTGGAAAGCGGCAAAGAGCAGACCTGGACTGACTCCGACGTGCCCTGCGGCAACCACACATACAGCATCGCGGCCTCGAACGATGTTGCAGAAGGACGCCAGACATACGCGCCCGAACTCTGGATCGGAGAGGATGTGCCCGGAGCTCCCGCCGTCTCCGCTACGGCATCGGCCGACGGCAAAACCATAACAGTGAGCTGGACTGCCCCCGAATCGGGTCTTCACGGAGGCTGGCATGACGCGTCGCAGGTGACTTACAGCGTGAAGCGATGCCCCGACGGCAAGATCGTTCTCGAAAACTCCACAATGACCGGACTCACAGACGAAGGAATTGATGAAATGCACGGCTACTACTATGAGGTCACAGCTTCGACTCCGGCCGGAACCGGAGGCACAGGCAAGTCTCTTCCAGCCGTTGCCGGAAATCCCCACCAGACTCCCTTCTCGGCCAATTTCAACGACAACGACCAAGTCAACCAGTGGAAAACCTTCAATGTTGACGGCGACGACTACTCCTGGTATCTGCATACCACAGGATGGGCCGGCACTTACGACGCCTTCTTCAGATACAATCCGGAGAACATCCTTAATCCCGAGACCGAGACCGACGACTGGCTGATCTCTCCTCCCGTGGCTCTTGAAAAAGGGAAACTGTATGTGGTAAAGTATGACCTCAGACTTCTCGGCACACTCTTCCCTGCAAACACTACCCTTGCTCTCGGAAAAGCCCAGACTCCCGAAGAAATGAACATAATTCTGTCGGAAACCGACGGCGAGATCAACGACATCGAATGGATCACGCATGCCGAGCCTTTCACTGTCGAGGAATCGGGCGCATACTGCTTCGGATACCAGACCCGCAACGCCGTCCCCGTCCAGTTCTACAAATTTGCGGTCGAGGAGGTGGAGGCCACAGATCTCTCTGCAGGATCCCTTCACGGCAACACTCTCGCCAACGTCGGGACAGAATCGACATATCAGGTGGAAGTGACCAACCGCGGCTTCAACACAACCGAGAACTTCAGCGTCGAACTCGTTGACGCCGAGGGCAACACGCTCGTATCGTGCGACTATACAGTCAGCATACCCAGCCAGATGACCCGCACGCTCGATGTGATCTGGACCCCTGAGAAAGAGGGTGTGACAGAGATCCGTCCGCGCGTTGTGGCGGAAGGAGACAGCAATTCCGACAACGACCTCGGCACGGGAATTCAGGTCACCGTGTTCGGCTCAGGCGAGATGGTACACATAAAAGATGGTAAAACCGGCACCGGATACGCCCCATTCTACGGATCATACCTCCACAGCGCGGTGCAGACAATCTATCCCGCCGAAAACCTCGCGGACCATACTGACGTCGATATCAAGGCTATCATCTATTACATCTACACCGCCATGGGATCGACTCCGAGCAACATAGACTTCGAAGTGGCGCTCGCCTGCGTCGACAAGGAAGATTTCGCCGACAACACAATGATCGGAGAGGAAGATCTGGCTCAGGTCTATGAGGGAACGCTTCAGATCGACCCGGCCAACAAGACCGTGGCGATACTTCT
The DNA here is from genome assembly GCA_947176745.1 of uncultured Muribaculaceae bacterium. Classification (GTDB taxonomy): domain Bacteria; phylum Bacteroidota; class Bacteroidia; order Bacteroidales; family Muribaculaceae; genus Lepagella. The sequence continues at coordinate 53,053 of CAMWRV010000005.1, read as the reverse complement.
CGACACTCCCTTCCATTACACCGGCGGCAACCTGTGCGTGTTCACCCGACACGACAGCGAGTCGATGACACCCGTCTATTTCGAAGCCGCCTACTCATCGAGCGACCCGCTGTTCCATACCTGCCTCTACCGCGGATCCGACAGATTCGATTTCACACAGACTCCCAACGGAAGCTACCATGACCTTCCCAACGTGTCGTTCCTCGTTTCTCCCCATTCAGGGAGACCCGAGATCGCCTCGGAATCCGGCATCGGCATAAGATACACCCGCGGAGAAGGAGTGACAATCGAAGGCGACTACGACACCTGCCGCATATATTCCGCCTCCGGTCTTCTGCTTGCTGAATGCAGCGGAGACAAGACTGTAGCGGTGCCCGCATCTGCCGACGGCATCCTGATTGTCGAAGTCATATCGGGCAACGAATGCGTGGTGCGCAAGATAGCAGCCGCAAGATAACAGCCCCCCACTGCAAATCAACCGACAGGCCGGCGAATTTCCGTTCGCCGGCCTGTCTGCATTATCAATACCCACTCCGGACACCACGGAGCTGAGACTATTGTTTTTTCATCACATATTTCTCAAGAAATGATGAAAGAAGGCGCTCTCCGCAGTCAGACATGAAGCTTTCGGGATGAAACTGTGTGCCGGACACAGGGTAATCCCTATGGCGCAAAGACATCAGGTTTCCATCCTCATCATAAGAAGTGGCGACAAGGCATGAAGGGAGCGATTGCGGATCGACAACCCATGAATGGTATCGGCCGACATATGCTCCGGTCTCCGCGAGAGATCCGACCACAGGATCGTGGGGATCAATGCGGCACAGACGCGACAAGTGTCCATGGCGAGGCGACGGAAGACAGACCAGACGCGCGCCGAATCGCTCGGCTATGGCCTGAAAGCCGAGACACACTCCAAAAAAAGGCTTCACGCCGACATATCTGTCAAGAATTTCCATCATCGCTCCGGCTTCCGACGGAATGCCGGGACCCGGCGACAGAATGACCGCATCGTAAGCCGCGACATCGCTTAAGCCTACCTTATCATTGAGCGCCACTCTCCACTCAAGATCGTGAAACTCAGGACTCCGTCGGATATTCCGAAGCAATCCGACTATATTGTAAACGAAAGAATCGTGATTGTCGATCACCAATACTCGCATGGCAGAAATGTTGTAAATAGAATCGGATGCAAATTTACTCAATTTTTCCGGATTGACGTGGTTTGACATAGGTTTGACATAGCCACAGTCGGTATTGGCAGTCTTGCTTAAATTTAGTAAATTCGCGTCATGAACTATATCGACAGTGCAGCTCTTCGCGAGGCTATGAACCGTCTCGGGCGCGAGAGAACTCCGTTTCTCTGGTGCGCGTCTTATGAACTCGACAAGTGTTTCATTATTGAAAATCCCTCGATGCAGACAGAGGTACTATGGCAGATCGGAAATGCCGGAAATGCCGTTGACACTGCCCCGAAACGAACAGACCGTGTCATGAAAATTACCGGAGCTGTGGAGCGGGAGGCATATTCCGTGATGTTCGGCATAATTATGGATGGACTCCGACGGGGAGACTCCTTTCTTGCCAACCTTACGGCCGCCACGGGGGTCGAGTGCGGCTGCTCGTTGAAAGAACTTTTTCTTTCGTCGGCAGCGCCGTTCCGGTTGCTTATAGAAGATGAGTTCGTATGCTTCTCTCCCGAGCCGTTTGTCAGGATAGAGGAGAGACGGATCTCGACATTCCCGATGAAAGGCACCGCCGACGCATCATGTCCTGACGCAGAGGAAAGACTGCTTGGCGACTACAAGGAACTATGCGAGCACCACACCATCGTCGATCTCATGCGCAACGACCTCAATTCCGTAGCAGAAGATGTCAGAGTCGACAGATTCCGCTATGTCGAGGAAATAGAAACGTCGCGAGGAAGGATTCTACAGACAAGTTCGGAGATAAGCGGCATGATCCCCGAAGAAAAGACAGGACTCTTCGGCGACATAATCCTGCCTCTGCTTCCGGCAGGAAGCATAACAGGCGCGCCCAAGCCATCGACCATGAGACTGATCGCCCGCGCCGAGAGAACTCCCCGCGGCTGGTATACCGGCGTGTTCGGCTATTTCGACGGGCATGTGATGCAGACAGCCGTCATGATAAGGTGTCTTCAGAAACAGGCTGACGGAAGCATCTGCTTTCACAGCGGCGGCGGAATAACCGTCAACAGTAACGAAGATGAGGAATACGCGGAACTGATGGCGAAAGTGTATCTGACAGAAGACAGAAACAAATATCCGGGCAACGGAGACTGACATATGGATGCTATAAAAAATGATTGCCCACGCAGTGTGAGTCTGGTCGAGACTATCAGAGTCACCGACGGGACGTTCCGGCATCTTCCTCTCCATATCGACCGGATGCGGCGTTCATGCCTCGAACTGTATGGCACCCCTCCCCCTGCACTTAGACTGACAGAAAGAGATGTGCCGTCTGATCTAATGAATGGGGAGGTGAAGTGCCGGGTCGTATATTCAACCGATATAGTCTCGATAGGATTCACCCGCTACACTCCACGCACGATCCGCTCCCTGAGAACAGTGACCGACGATTCCGCCGACTACCACCTGAAACTCTCTGACCGGCGAAGCCTTGAGGCACTCGCCTCTCGGAAAGGAGAGGCCGACGAGATACTCATCATAAGAAACGGGCTGGTGACAGACACCTCATTCTCCAACATACTGTGTGTCTGCGGCGACAGATGGCTCACCCCCGCCGAGCCACTTCTCCGCGGAGTAATGAGGCAACATCTCATAGAAGAAGGGAGTGCTATCGAAGCCGACATCACGCCCGACATGCTCCGGCCCGGCAACCGGGCCGGCATAACGGCAGTCATACTGATCAACGCGATGCTGCCTCCCGGGAAGATCCCGCCCATACCGCTGACCCGCGTCAAACAGTGATTCAAGGGGCGATCTGAGCCGCCACAAAAATATAAGAGCGCAGTATCATTTCCGCATTTTTTTCGTATATTTGCATATCACTTTGAGCACCATCGGTAAATGACATTACGAGTGTACTTCTTCCTCGTCTCATATCCGGTCAAATCGAAATAAACGCATAGGCTTATGGCAACCCCTCCATTCAACATATCGGCTGAAGCTATCAATCGCATTGCTGAAATATCTGCACTTTTGGAGCGACATAATATCGCTCTGGAGGGCGAGCATGGCTTAAAGCTCCGCAAAGCCAACCGCATTAAGACTATTCACTCATCACTCGCTATCGAGGGCAACACTCTCAGCGAGGATGAAGTAAGAGATATTATAAATGGCAAACAAGTAGTTGCCCCTATCCGTCAGATTCAAGAGGTCAAAAACGCTATCCGGGTTTATGACCTCTATTCTCAGTTAAATCCATTCTCAGAAAAGGATTTGCTTAAAGCCCACGGCATTATGATGGAGGCACTTACCGACGATGCCGGACGATACCGCAATGACGGTGTCGGTGTGTTTGGCGAAACCGGTCTTGTCCACATCGCTCCGCCGCCACAACGTGTACCCGAACTTATGGGCGACCTTTTCGCCTGGCTCAAAAAGTCGAAGGACCACCTGCTGATTCGGTCGTGCGTATTCCACTACGAATTTGAATTCATACATCCGTTCTCCGATGGAAACGGACGTACCGGGCGACTGTGGCAGTCGCTTATTCTCGGACGTCTGAATCCGCTCTTTGAACATCTTCCGGTCGAGAACATGGTGTATGCCAATCAACAGGAATATTACAACGCTATTGCCGTGTCTACCTCAGAGGGGCAATCCGGACCCTTTATCGACTTTATGCTTGACGAAATTTTGAAGACTCTCCAAAAGAACATAAGAGAGGAAGTACCCAATAAAGTACCTAATAAAGTACCCAATAAATCCGAGCTATCCATTTTGAGACTACTCGCCGATAATCCACGCCTCACACGCGTTGAACTTGCCGAGAAAGTCGGCATAACAGACAATGGCGTCAAGAAGATCATCTCCAATATGAAAGCCGCAGGATGGATAGAGCGAAAAGGAAGCAACAAGACCGGGTATTGGATTGTGCAATATAAACTAAGTAAGTGTTAAAATTTAAACTGAGCCGCGAGTTTCGGGATTGCGGATTTTTTTGTAATTTTGTATTCTGAAATAATCTTTCCAGATGAAAAATATTCGCAATTTCTGCATCATAGCCCATATTGACCACGGCAAATCGACCCTTGCCGACCGTCTGCTTGAGCGGACAAACACCGTAGATGCCAAAGACATGGAGGCTCAGGTCCTCGACGACATGGATCTGGAGCGTGAACGCGGCATAACCATCAAGAGCCATGCCATCCAGATGGAATATAACCTCGACGGTGAAAAATACACGCTCAACCTTATCGACACTCCGGGACACGTGGACTTCTCTTATGAGGTGTCACGCTCCATCGCGGCATGCGAGGGAGCGCTGCTGATAGTCGACGCGTCACAGGGCATACAGGCCCAGACCATATCGAACCTTTACATGGCCATCGAGAATGATCTGGAGATAATACCCATACTCAACAAGTGCGACCTCGACAGCGCGAAGCCCGACGAGGTCGAAGACCAGATAGTCGACCTGCTCGGCTGCGATCCGTCGGAAGTGATCCGCGCCTCAGGCAAGACCGGAATGGGCGTCGATGACATACTGCGGGCCATCGTGGAGCGAGTGCCGGCTCCCAAAGGAGACCCCGAGGCTCCGCTGCAGGCCCTGATCTTCGACTCGGTGTTCAATCCGTTCCGCGGCATCATAGCCTATTACAAGATATTAAACGGCACAATCCGCAAGGATGATTTCGTGAAATTCGTATCGACAGGCAAGGAGTATCACGCCGACGAGGTCGGAGTGCTGAAGCTCGACATGTCGCCACGCAAGGAACTCTCGGCCGGCAACGTCGGATATATCATATCGGGCATCAAGACCTCGAAAGAGGTCCGCGTAGGCGACACGATCACGCATGTGAACCGACCCTGCGAGAAAGCAATCGAGGGTTTTCAAGAAGTCAAACCGATGGTCTTCGCCGGCGTCTACCCTATCGAGACCGAAGACTTCGAAAATCTCCGCGCCTCGCTTGAAAAACTACAGCTCAACGACGCCTCGCTGACGTTCCAGCCCGAGTCATCGGCTGCTCTCGGATTCGGATTCCGATGCGGATTTCTCGGTCTGCTCCACATGGAGATCGTGCAGGAACGCCTCGGCCGTGAGTTCGACATGGACGTCATAACAACGGTGCCCAACGTTTCTTATATCGTCACCGACAAGAAAGGTAACAAGACAGAAGTACACAATCCCTCCGGTCTGCCCGAAGCCACGGCCATAGACTACATCGAGGAGCCATATATCAGAGCCACCATAATCACACAGGCAGACTATATAGGGCCCATCATGACCCTCTGCCTCGGCAAACGCGGGGAACTCGTGAAGCAGGAGTACATATCGGGAAACCGTATGGAACTGACATTCGACATGCCTCTGGGCGAGATCGTGATCGACTTCTACGACAAACTGAAGAGCATATCAAAGGGCTACGCCAGCTTCGACTACCACATACATGATTTCCGCGAGTCGAAACTCGTCAAGCTCGACATTCTGCTCAACGGCGAAAGCGTCGACGCCCTCTCCACTCTCACACACGAAGCCAACTCTGTGAGATTCGGACGCCGCATGTGCGAGAAACTCAAGGAACTCATTCCGCGCCAGCAGTTCGACATCGCCATCCAGGCCGCCATCGGGGCCAAGATCATAGCCCGCGAGACAATCAAGGCTGTACGCAAGGATGTGACCGCCAAATGCTACGGCGGAGACATCTCGCGAAAGAGAAAGCTTCTCGAAAAGCAGAAAGCCGGCAAAAAGCGCATGAAGCAGATCGGCTCGGTCGAAGTGCCCCAGAAGGCATTCCTCGCCGTGCTCAAACTCGACTGACGCCAACCGAACATTATAACCGATCAAAACGTATTAAGGGGAAGAGGGAGAGCATCTTTCTTCCCCTCTCCCTTGCCTGCGCCACACCACGGCACAGAGCACACAAACATACATTCCCACATAATCAGATTTACTTATGGACACTGGAATAAAAATGATGGTAATCGGAGACAAGTTCCCTGACCTGCTCGGACACGATGCCGACGGCAAGGAGGTGCGTCTTTCCGACTTTCCGGGCAAACGCTTCATAATATATTTCTATCCCAAGGACAACACTTCGGGATGCACACTTGAAGCCCAGAGCTTCCGCGACAACTATGCCACATTTCTCGAGATGGGCTATCAGGTGATCGGCGTTAGCAAGGATTCTGAAGCGAGCCACCGAAAATTCGCCGACAAGCACTGCCTGCCCTTTCCGCTTGTGGCAGACACGGACCTTGAGTTGTGCAAGACCGCCGGAGTGTGGCAACCGAAAGTCATGGCCGGCCGCGCCTACATGGGAATCGTGCGCACCACATTCGTGGCAGACAACGACGGCACTGTGACCGACCGGATCGACAAGGTCAAGACAAAGACCGCTTCCGAACAGCTCTTCGCGCTGCTCGACAACCGCTACAATCCAAACCCTGCCTGATCAGACGATCACCGCAGAGCATGATCTCTGCATAAACCACATGATCTCTGCATAAACTACAGGCTACAACATCTACAGACAACTCTATCTACAGGTAATCAAATATTTAGTCACCGGAGAATATGCCGTGACCGCAGTGCGCGCATCGAAGTCATATCGACCCGGTTCGCGCATGGTCACGACGTATCCTCCATATATCTTTTAACATGTCTTCAGTTTTTTACACAGCGAGGAAGACCATCAAGAACTATGCCAATGGCGGAAATGTGCTGATATTCGCTACGGCGCTCGCCCTTATAGTGGTCAACATACCCTCTCTGACAGATTTCTACAATTCACTATGGACACACGAGCTGGCACTGCAGGTCGGTTCGTTCAACCTCTTCAGCCACCACGGGGAGCCGATGAGCATCATGGCGTTTATCAACGACGCGCTGATGGCACTTTTCTTTTTCTCGGTCGGACTGGAGATAAAGCGCGAAGTGCTTGTCGGCGAGCTTTCGTCGTTCCGCAACGCACTGCTTCCGATCGTGGCGGCTGTCGGAGGCATGGCCGTACCGGTGCTGATCTATATCTTCATGGCACGAGGCACAGCCTATGCCGACGGATGGGCCATACCAATGGCCACCGACATAGCGTTCTCACTCGGAGTGCTGGCCATGCTCGGAAACCGCGTGCCTATCGGTCTGAAGGTCTTTCTGACGACACTGGCCGTAGTCGACGACATAGGCGGCATACTTGTGATCGCCCTCTTCTACAGCACATCGATCGACTATACGCTGCTTCTCTGGGCCGCCGGCTGCATCGCTGTCCTGATCGCCGGAGGATACGCGGGCGTACAGTCGAAAATGTTCTACGCATTTTTCGGCACTTTCGTATGGTTCTTCTTCCTCAACGCCGGCATACATCCGACCATCGCCGGCGTGATCGTCGCGTTCACCATACCCGCCAAACCCGTGTTCGCACCCAAGAACTATATAAAGACAATCAGGAAGAACATCGGATACTTCTCGCACGATGACGACGAGTCGCTCAACAGCCGGACCATACTCGACAAAGACCAGATGAACTGGCTGAAAGAGATCGAGTCAGCTTCCGACAAAGTGATCTCACCTCTTCAGGATATGGAAGACACGCTCCACCCGCTCGTCAACTACATAATCGTGCCGCTCTTCGCCTTTGCCAACGCCGGCATATTTTTCGGCGACATGGAGATCTCGCAACTCTTCCACGGCATAGCGCCGGCTATCATAACCGCACTTGTAGCAGGTAAATTTCTCGGCATCTTCATTTTTTCATGGCTCACGATAATTCTCAGGCTTGCCCCTATGCCCGAGGGGGGCAACTGGGCGCGACTCGCCTCGGTGTCGATGCTCGGAGGCATAGGCTTCACAGTCTCCCTCTTCATCGCCAACCTATCGTTCGGGACCGGCGACGCCGTGCTTTCGCAGCTTCTCAACGACTCCAAGCTGGGAATACTCGTAGCCTCGCTGCTGGCGGGCATACTGGGCTGGGCGCTCATGCACCTTACCCTGCCTAAAGAACCCGCCGAACAGGAGAATCCGGAGTAACCCGGACACTGATAAAAAAGAGACGCACGGCACAAAAGCCGTGCGTCTCTTTTTTATCAGTGCGATGTCGCAATTCACTTCATCGGGCAGCGGGGCTTGAGCTGCTTGAAGAAGTCGTTGCCCTTGTTGTCGACAAGAATGAATGCCGGGAAATTCTCGACTTCGATCTTCCAGATGGCTTCCATGCCGAGTTCGGGATATTCGAGAAGTTCCACATTCTTGATTGAATTCTGAGCGAGGATAGCAGCCGGGCCGCCGATCGAGCCGAGATAGAAACCACCATGCTTCTGACATGCGTCGGTCACCTGCTGCGAGCGGTTGCCTTTCGCGATCATCACCATCGATCCGCCAGCAGCCTGGAACTGGTCGACATAAGAGTCCATGCGGCCTGCAGTGGTGGGGCCGAACGAACCGGAAGGCATACCCTCCGGTTTCTTGGCCGGACCTGCATAATATATAGGATGATCCTTGAGATACTGCGGCATCGGTTCGCCGGCGTCAAGACGCTCCTTGATCTTGGCATGCGCTATATCGCGACCCACGATGATCGTGCCGTTGAGCGACAGACGCGTGGAGACGGGATACTTGTCGAGCTGCTCAAGAATCTCCTTCATAGGCCGGTTGAGATCGACCTTGACCACCTCTCCCTCGCCGGCATTGCGCATCTCGGCCGGGATAAGCTCGCCGGGAAACTCGTCGAGTTTCTCGATCCAGAGACCGTCGCGGTTGATCTTGGCCTTGACATTGCGGTCGGCCGAACAGCTCACGCCCATTCCGACGGGGCAGGAGGCGCCGTGGCGGGGCATGCGGATCACGCGGATGTCGTGGGCGAAATACTTGCCGCCGAACTGCGCACCGAGACCGATGCACTGCGCGGCCTCGAGAAGTTCCTTCTCAAGCTCTACGTCGCGGAAAGCGTGACCGTACTCGTTGCCCTCGGTGGGAAGATTGTCGTAATATTTCACTGAAGCCTTCTTTACAGCAGCGAGGTTTGCCTCGGCCGATGTGCCGCCTATGACAAACGCGATGTGATAGGGAGGGCATGCCGCAGTGCCGAGAGTCTTCATCTTCTCGATGAGGAAAGGCACGAGAGTCTTTTTGTTGAGGATGGCCTTTGTCTCCTGATAGAGATAGGTCTTGTTGGCCGAGCCGCCCCCTTTGGCCACGAAAAGGAACTTGTATTCGTCGCCCTCGGTGGCATGGATCTCGATCTGCGCCGGGAGGTTGCATCCGGTGTTGACCTCGTCATACATGTTGAGGGGAGCGTTCTGCGAATAGCGCAGATTGTTTTCCGTGTAAGTCTTGTAGACGCCGTGCGAGATCTTCTCCTCGTCATCGCATCCGGTCCATACCTGCTGGCCTTTGTAGGCGGCGCAGATCGACGTGCCGGTATCCTGACAGAAAGGAAGAACGCCCTTTGCGGCGACCTCAGCGTTGCGGAGCATTGTCAGCGCGACATAACGGTCGTTTTCCGACGCCTCGGGATCATGCAGGATTTTAGCCACCATTTCATTGTGCTCGCGGCGGAGCATGAAAGAGCAGTTGTGCGATGCGACATTTGCTATGACAGTGAGAGCCTCGGGATCCACCACGAGCATCTCGTGGCCGTTCCAGTTCTCGACCTTCACATAGTCTTTTGTAATGAGCTGATACTCGGTCGTGTCCGGTCCCAGAGGGAACATTTCCTGGTAGTGAAAAGGTTTTGTAGCCATTATATATGATTGTTGGATAAAAAAATCATGTATGAGGATCGGTGCAAATTTAACGAAAAATCCGTTAACAGCAAAATAAATAAATAAGATACTCGGCGTGACAAAAGTTGCATATCTCACAGGAAAATTATAATTTTGCAGACGGATTATACCCTACCGGACTTACACGAAAGGAACGAAACTGACGATAAAGAAATATGACTTGGTTTGTGATGCGCGACCTGACCCGCGCCAATGCCTCCCGACCGGCCTGGAAAGAACTGACAGACGCCGGCTTCAGGGTCTTCACTCCCATGGTGTGGAAAGTGCGGAAACGCGGCAACCGTCAGGAACGTTATCAGACACCGGCCATCCATGATCTGCTGTTTGTAGAGTCTACCCGGGCAGATCTTGACCCGGAAGTGGCCCGGCGTGCCACGCTCCAGTACAGGTTTGTGAGGGGAGGCTCGCGCGGAGAAGCCATGACGGTGGCCGAGAGCGAGATGGAACGTTTCATCCGGGCCACCACATCGACCGATGACCCGAAATTCTATATGCCGTCAGAACTGACACCATCGATGATCGGGAAAGAGGTGCTGATAGTAGGCGGCCCGCTTGACGGCATGACAGGACATCTGCTTTCGGTCAGGGGCATGCGCACCCGCAGGCTCATAGTCGAGCTGCCAGGCATGTTGACATCAGCAGTCGAGGTCTCACCCGACTACATCCGGTTCGTATAAGAGGGTAACTTCGCGTAAGGACAACAAAACTAACGACAACAATACAAAAGCATCTATATTAGTGATGAAAATCAAATCTCTGTATCTTGCAGGAGCAATGGCGGCTGTAATCATGACAACCTCATGCTCATCAAAAAAACAGATCACCTACTTTCAGGATCTTAAACCTGGACAGGAATCGGTGATCGCCAATCTGAGTCCGATCAAACTTCAGCCAAACGATAAGGTGTCAATCGTAGTGAGCACGGGAGACTCCCGCCTCAATTCCCTGTTCAATCTTCCGGTGGCCCGCACCAACATCTCACAGGAGAACACAAACGGGAAGGTCAGCAGCGGCGGCAGCGAGAGCACATCTCCTTACACTCTTGACAGCCAGGGAGACATCAACTTCCCCGTGCTCGGCAAGCTCCATGTGGCAGGCATGACACGCGAAGAACTCGCCGAATACATCAGACGCGAGCTGATCAGCCGCGACCTTGCGAAAAATCCGATAGTCACTGTGGAATATCTGAATCTGTCGGTCACAGTGCTCGGCGAGGTAGGACACCCTGGCCGATTCGCGATCGACCGCGAGGACTATACGATACTCGATGCGCTGAGTGCGGCCGGCGACCTGACCATATTCGGCCAGCGCGACAACATCCGTGTGCTCCGCGAAGAGAACGGAGTGCAGCGTGTCTACGACGTCAACCTGAATTCAGGTCTGAACCTTACCCAGTCTCCGGTATATTATCTGCAGCAGAATGATGTGATCTATGTCGAGCCCAACGGCACCAAAGCACGCCAGTCCACTCCCAACGGCAATAGCGCGCTCACACCGTCGTTCTGGATCTCGATAGCCTCATTCGCAGCCAGCATCACCACCGTCATCATAAGCGTCACAAAGTAACAACTCATGGCAACACCGATAGAAATAAAACAGAACTCCACGCCATCATCATCTTCCTCGCCACGAAAGACCGGTCTCCGAGTCCAGGAATATCTCTTCATGTGTCTTGAGCACTGGCCTTGGTTTCTGGCCTCGATAGTGATCTGCATGGCCTGCGGCTACGTATATGTGAAGAAGACTGCCCCTACATATCAGAAATCGGCATCGATTCTGATAAAGACAGACGGCAGCGGACGTTCCACAGCCTCCGGCGCGGCGATATTCGACGATCTCGGACTCTCTGCCACCAACAGCCCTGTGATGGATGAGGTGCAGATCATCAAATCTCCCGACCTGATGCGCGAGGTGGCACGTCGTCTTAACCTCGACATCACATACTCAACCAAAGGGAAATTCCGCGAGATCGACAGATACGGCAGCATGCTTCCCGTGCAGGTGTCACTGCCCGACATCGGGGAGGAAGACCGGGCGTCGTTCAAGCTTTCACTTGCCGCCAACGGCGACTTCACAATCAGCGACATCGTGCTCAAAGGCCGCGAGCTGAACCGCGCCCCGATCAAAGGACGCATGGGCACGCCTCTCAACACTCCTCTGGGACGCGTAACGGTGACTCCTGCAAAAGGATATGCCGGCAACGAAGAGATGGAGCTGACCGTGCGTCACAACTCACTCAAGAACACTGCAGCCTCATTCAATGGCAGACTCTCCGTAGAGAACGACGACAAATCCTGGAACATGGTCAACATGAAGATGACCGACACATCGCCCGAACGTGCCGAAGATGTGCTGACTCAGCTTATTGCATGCTACAACGACCGCTGGATGCGCGACAAGCGGACACTCGCCGACAATTCGAGCAAGTTTATCGAGGAGCGCGTGCAGCTTCTGCAGAAAGAGCTCGGTTCGGTCGACGACGACATCTCGTCGTTCAAGAGCGCCAATCTTGTTCCTGACGTCGACGCGGCGGCTTCTCTCTATATGAGTCAGGCCACTCAGGCTTCCATGGCACTCAAGGATCTCCGCGATCAGGAGTATATGGCGAAATATATCCGCAACTACCTTCGCAATTCCGAGAATGTCAACAAACTTCTGCCCACCAGCGCCGGAAGCAGTGCCAACCTGTCGAGCCAGATCGCACAATACAACACCAAGATTCTGGAGCGTAACAGCCTTGTGGCACAGAGCAGCACGAGCAACCCCCTTGTAACGAGTCTTGACCAGGAACTCTCGGCCATGCGCGGAGCTCTCATCGCATCTATCGACAACGAGATCGTATCGATCGACGCCCAGATACGCAGTCAGGAAGGTCTGACCGGCTCTGCGACATCGAAAATCGCATCGACACCGAAGCAGGCTAAATATCTGCTTAGCGTCGAGCGTCAGCAGAAAGTCAAGGAGTCACTTTATCTCTACCTCCTTCAGAAACGCGAGGAGAACCAGCTCAACCAGGCCTTCACATCCTACAACACGCGCATAGTCCGCGAGCCGGACGGATCGAATGCCCCGATCGCCCCCGACGGCAGAAGCATCATGCTCTTCTCTTTCCTCATCGGACTCGCGATTCCGGCACTCGTCATCTTCCAGCGAGAGATGTCGGTACACGTGGTGCGCGGACGCCGGGATATCAAGAACATGAAGACTCCTCTTGCCGGCGAGCTTCCGCTTCACAGCAAAAAGCAGAAGCTTCCGCGCGTGAATCCTTCGAACAAAGATCCGAAAGCTGTGATCGCAGTCAAGGAGAACTGCCGCAACTCCATCAACGAGGCTTTCCGTGTGCTCCGCACCAATCTGGAATTCATGTTCGCCAACGACCAGTCTCCGAAAGTCATCATGCTGACCTCGGCCAATCCCGGAAGCGGAAAGACTTTCGTAGCGTACAACCTTGCGAAGAGCTTTGCCATAAAAGGGAAACGCGTTATCGTGCTTGACCTCGACATGCGCAAGGCGTCGATGAGCAAATATGTCGACCAGCCCGACAGCGGTATCGCCGATTATCTCGCCAACAGAGTCAACGATATAACCAAGATCATCCACAAGGTAGACGACAGTCCGAACATGTCGGTCATTCCGGTCGGCACCATTCCCCCGAACCCCACAGAGTTGCTGTTCAGCGAGCGTATGCACGCCCTCATAGAGGATCTGAAAGTCCACTATGACTATGTGTTCATCGACTGTCCTCCGGTAGAGGTTGTGGCGGACTCGACGATCGTAAGCAAATATGCAGACCACACTCTGTTTGTGATCCGCGCAGGAGTTCTCGACCTGTCGATGCTCTCTGTGATCGACGACATGTACTCAAACAACTCTTATCCCAACATGTCGGTAGTGCTCAACGGCACCATCAACCCTCGCAACTCATACGCACGCCGCTACGGCAACCCGTACAGCTACGGATACGGATACGGCACAGGCTATTCCTACTCGGGAGAATAACAGCTTCCCGGTCAGGCAAAGGCCGCAAACTCACCAGAAAGCCCCGGCCTAAGCGAATCTACGCTGACGTCCGGGGCTTTCGCCTGACAAGACTCAGACAAGAAACATCTATTCAACGCAATCCAATGAAAGGCATAGTTCTCGCCGGAGGCTCCGGCACCCGACTCTATCCCATCACCAAGGGCGTAAGCAAACAGTTACTGCCCATCTATGACAAACCGATGGTCTACTATCCGATCTCAGTGCTGATGCAGGCCGGCATCAGAGAGATCCTCGTGATATCGACACCGAGCGACCTGCCCGGGTTCAGACGTCTTCTTGGAGACGGATCCGACTACGGCGTGCGGATCGAGTACGCAGAGCAGCCATCACCCGACGGCCTCGCCCAGGCCTTCATAATAGGCCGGGAGTTCATAGGCGATGACTCCGCATGTCTCGTTCTTGGAGACAACATCTTTCACGGAGCCGGTTTCACCGGCATACTCCGCGACGCAGTTGAGGACGCGGAGAGAAACGGGAAGGCCACCGTGTTCGGATACTGGGTCGATGATCCGGAACGCTACGGGGTCGCGGATTTCGACAGCGACGGGAACTGTCTTTCAATCGAGGAGAAACCCCTGAAGCCGAAATCAAACTACGCTGTAGTCGGGCTTTACTTCTACCCCAACAAAGTCGTGGACGTGGCAGCCTCCATAAAGCCGTCAGCACGTGGGGAACTCGAGATCACATCGGTCAACCAGACATTTCTCAACGACGGCGAACTCAAGGTCAGGGTTCTCCCACGCGGATTCGCATGGCTCGACACCGGCACACACGATTCCCTCGCAGAGGCGTCGATATATGTCGAGGTGCTTGAGAAAAGGCAGGGCCTGAAAATAGGATGCCTCGAAGGCATAGCCTACCGTCAGGGCTGGATCACACGCGAACACATGGAACGCCTTGCCGCACCGATGCTTAAGAACAACTACGGCAAATATCTGCTCAAGGTCATTAACGAACTCGACAGAACCCACGACTCAAACCTTGACTGACAAATTTCCAGACCGAAAACAAGACATCATGAATGTTATAAAAACCGACATAGAGGGAGTTCTGATCCTCGAACCGCGCGTGTTCGAGGACGCACGCGGATATTTTTTCGAAAGCTACTCCAAGAAAGTTTTTGATTCCGAAGCATCGGGCGTCGAGTTTGTGCAGGACAACGAATCGTGTTCATCACACGGCGTGATGCGCGGACTCCACTTCCAGCGGCCACCCTTCACGCAGGCGAAGCTTGTAAGATGTGTCAGAGGCCGCGTACTCGACGTAGCCGTCGACATCCGCAAGGGCAGTCCGACCTACGGACGCCATGTCGCCGTCGAACTGACAGAAGAGAACCACCGGATGTTTTTCATTCCGAGAGGGTTCGCCCATGGTTTCGCTGTCTTGAGCGACACTGCGGTCTTCCAGTACAAATGCGACAACTACTATGCACCCGAATCAGACGGCGGCATCTCAATACTTGATCCGGATCTGGGCATAGACTGGCAAATAGACCCCGATAAAGCCATTCTGTCGCCCAAAGACATGTCTCATCCTCTTCTCAAAGACTTCGACTCCCCATTCATTTACTGACACAGGCTGACTGCAAATGACGCGGCAGTCTGCGTGCATAAAAGACAGCACGACGGACACCAAGACACAAAAACATGATGCGGCCACATGGCTCGCCATAGCCGGACTGACACTACTCTGTGTCAATCCGGCTTATACGCAAGGAGAAAACTGCAAGAACCTTCTTCTGGCTACCGCCATGACACTCTCGCCTCTGGTGCTACTGCTGCGAAGGGCACGCGTATTCATTCCACGGATCGACATTCCGCTCTGTCTTGTCTGCATGTCCGTCATCGCATTTCCGGTTATCTTTCATCCGGCGTCGGTGAGGTGGATAACCATGCTTTTCACCTGCGCATGCTGCGTCTACTTCATGATGCTGGCCAGACTGGTACGGATCGCCGATCTCTCGCCCGCACTCCTCTGCCGCCTGATAAAAACAATAATATACGCATTCGCTGCAGTTCTGGTCGTGCAGCAGATATGCCTTGTGTGCGGATTTCCGATATTCAACGAAGCCAAGGTTTATCCCATGGCTCCGTTCAAACTCAATTCACTCACAGCCGAGCCATCGCACACATCGGTGACACTCGGAGCCCTGATGTATTTCTACACTCAGACGCGACGCATCGAGTCTCCGCACACCGGTCTGCTTAGTGAACTGAAAAAGCACGGGCCTGTATGGGCATGCTGGTTCTGGTGCATGTTCAGCCCGGTCAACGCCTCCGCCTACATGCTCGCCCCTCTCTCCCTTCTGCCATATCTGACACTCCGCAACTCCCCTTACTGGATCACGGCCGGGATCGCCGCGGCAATCATTTTCTTCACCTTTCCCTACGGGATCAGCTGGACTGCCGACCGTCTGCGAAAGACGACAATCGCGGTCGCCACACTCGATGACAGAGCGATTCTTGAAGCGGACTCAAGCGCGGCTTCAAGAATCGTGCCTACACTCCGGGGAGCGAAAGCGATCGACATTACAAAAAGCGAGGCATGGTCAGGACACGGCACAGACGCCGACCAGCGCGACATACGTCGTCGCCCATGCGATGAGGACGGCAAAGGATTCGCAGGCATCTTCAGCATGCCATACAATTACGGAGTGCCATGCGCGCTTGCTTTCTGGTGGGCCATAGCCGCAGTCACACTGACTCGAAAGAGATGGCTGTCGGTGGTGACATTTGCATTCGCGATGCAGATGTCGGCCGAGCACAACATGCAGCTTGTATGGATGATACTCGCATTCTCAATGGTGTTCAAGTATGATGTGTGCCGGTCAAGATCTCTTCTCGCGCCATTGCCGGTCAGCCGGACTTCCAAAAATATCCAAACACCCGGAACACGATCCTCAAATGAAAAAAAATACTGACAGAAAAAAAAGAGTGGCGATCGTAGGCTCTCAGGGAGTTCCTCCACAATACGGAGGGTTCGAGACTCTGGTCGACAATATCGTAGATCATAAAGACCCGTCATATGTGGAATACACTGTATTCTGCAGCAAGCCGGACATGAAGACTGACCTCAGCGATTACCGGGGGTGCAGACTCCGTTATGTCGACATACACGCACACGGTGTGATGAGTGTACCGTATGACATGGTATCGATGCTGAAAGCCGTTCGCGGCTACGACGCAATACTTGTGCTCGGAGTCTCAGGATGCGTGTTTCTTCCGCTGATCAGACTTCTGACACGCGCCAGACTGATTGTCAATATCGACGGACTTGAGCACAAACGCGACAAATGGAACAGACTCGCGCAACGCTTTCTAAAACTGTCACTCGATTCATGTGTCAGGTGGGCTCACGAAATAGTGTCGGACAACCGCGGCATACAGAACTATGTACGCAAGAACTACAACCGCGATGCCCGGCTCATAGCTTACGGAGGCGACCATGCCTTGCGCAATGTCAGTGTCAGACGCCAGCGGGCAATACTTGATTTCTACGGACTGACACCCGGCGGTTATGACCTCAGCATATGCCGTATAGAACCCGAAAACAACTGCCACACCACACTCGAGGCATACGCCGATTCGTCACGTGCTATCGCTATTGTCGGCAACTGGCATCACAGCGACTATTCACGAGCTCTATATACACGCTATAAAGACCTGCCGAACATCAGGCTCATCCTTCCGGTATATGATCTTGATATCCTTTATGCCTTGCGCAACAACATGCATATGTATGTGCATGGCCATCGGGCCGGAGGCACAAACCCTTCACTCGTAGAGGCTATGTTTTTCGGCAAGCCCATACTTGCCTTCGATGTGGTCTACAACCGTGAGACAACCGAAAACAAGGCATATTACTACTCCGACAAAGATTCACTCTTCCGGCTTATCGCACGCGAAGACCTTGACGGATCCGGCACCACAGAAACAGCCCGGCGCGAATATGTCTGGAAGAAGATCGCGCAGCAATACGAATCATTGTACTGATCACCGGTCTTATCGGGTGTAACTGAGGATTAGGTAACTGAGGATTAGATACGCATATCTGATTTTTAGTGGAAAGCAGTCTAAACTTTCGGCGGTGCGCACTGTCAAAAAAGAAATATTTTTTGTAAATTTGTTATCATAAACAGGAGGCTCCCCGGGCAACACGATCCGGGGAGTCCGACATTTGTAAATATCCGTTGTTGACCATGAAGTTTAGCAAGCTGAAATACATACTGCTGTGTGCGGTCGCCGCCATCGCGGCATTCGGTTGTACCGAAGCCCTGGCCGCAGCAAAAAAGACAAAAGCAAAAACGTCGCAGACATCCTCGTCGTCAAAGAAAAAGACTGGAAAAACCACAAGTTCCAAAAAGAGTTCGTCAACGAAAAAGAGCACTTCGAAAAAGACGAGCCAGAAACGCTCGAAAACGACCAGGAAGACAAGCAGGTCAAAAAACGTGGCCAAGACCACCTATAAGGCTCCCCCGAAAGAACAGCCGATGAACGACTCGCTGACACTGCTCGTCAACCGCCGTCTCATAGAAGGCATACCCGTGCATCTTAATCCCGGCGGACTCCGTGTGAACAGCGTGCGTCCGGACCGCAGCCGCAAGACGGCAGCCATCGGCCTGAACGAGAACTTCACATACATGCCCGTGACGCGCAAGCTCATAGACTCGCTTTCAAACGCAGTCAAGGCGTGTCTGCCCGACTCGCTTTCCGACTACAGGGTGACACTCAATGTCGGAGACAAGTCACTTGCCTACTACATAACGAAAGTCGACCGGTTGCCGGAAAAATACAGACACAATCCGGCATTCGTAGAGGAGGTTCATCCGGCCGTGACCGCCACCAAAGGAATGGATCGCGATATCATAGCTCTCTGGCATTCGCATGGCCGATACTACAACAACGGCAGCTGGCAGTGGCAGCGCCCCATGCTTTTCGAGACGTCGGAAGATATCTACACCATGAGTTACATACTCCCGTATGTGGTGCCGATGCTTGAGAACGCCGGCGCATATGTCATGCTTCCCCGCGAAAGAGACACCAGCCGACATGAAGTCATCGTAGACAACGACACCAATGACGAGGGCCAGATCTTCTCGCAGCCATACTACAAGGAATTGTCGGGAAGCACACGCTGGCAGACCGGCGAGTTCGAGGGTTTCATATATGACCTGCCGGATTTCCGCGACACGGAAAATCCCTTCGAGAACGGCACCTACCGTCAGACCGAGACTCAAAAAGGGGGCAGCCCGTCGATAGCGGCATGGTATGCCGACATACCGGAAGACGGAGAATACGCCGTATATGTCAGCTACAAGACACTGCCCAACTCGACATCAGACGCACGCTACACGGTCAATTATTCGGGAGGATCGAAGGAGTTCAAGGTCAACCAGCAGATGGGTGGCGGCACATGGATCTATCTCGGCACATTCCCGCTTGAGAGCGGATACAGTGATACAGAACCCGTCGTGACACTTACAAACCTCACAGAGGGAGCAGCCGGCACGATTGTGACAGCCGACGCCGTGAAGATCGGCGGCGGCATGGGCAATATCGCGCGAAGTCCGAATCGCTCCGACATCTATTATGACCCCTCTACTCCCGACAAGGGAACGCAGGCTTCCGCATCGGAAAATGAGGAGAGCGATGAAGATGACGAGACAATAGAAGAAAGTTCCGACGATATCGCCGACACCGCCGAACAGAACGGAGAAGGGCCGGCCAAGCCCCAGACAGAACAGAAAGCGAAAGGCCCCGCTCCTACATTCCGCACATCGGGAATGCCGAGATTTCTCGAAGGAGCACGCTACTGGCTTCACTGGGCAGGTTTTCCCGAATACGTCTACTCCCCCTACCATGGCAAAGACGATTATAAAGATGACTACACAAGCCGCGGACACTGGGTGAACTATCTTGCGGGCGGATCGAGGGTGCTTCCCGGACAGGAGGGACTCAACATTCCGGTCGACGCAGCCTTCGCGCTCCACAGCGACGCCGGCAAGCGCGACAACGACTCGTTTGTAGGAACGCTCGGAATATACTTCACACAGAACGGCGACTCATATAAAGACGGCACCCCCCGCATCAACTCGCGTATGCTGACCGACATGATCATGCAGCAGATCACCAACGACATCCGCCGGGTGCACGAACCGGAATGGACACGCCGGTCGATGTGGGACAAATCATATGTCGAGGCCCGTGTGCCCGAAGTGCCCACAACGCTGATTGAGCTTATGAGCCATCAGAACTATGCCGACATGACTTATGGTCTCGACCCCAACTTCCGGTTTACAGTGGGGCGGGCCATCTATAAAGGTCTCGCACGGTTCATGGCCGAGCGCAAGGGGCGCGATCTGGTCATACAGCCGCTTCCGGTCAGCGACTTCAATATCAGACGCACCAAAGATGACCATTACCGTCTGTCGTGGAAGCCGACGCCCGACAGACTTGAACCGACGGCCATGCCCGACAGATACATAATAATGGAGCGTTCGGGCGATGATCTCGGCTTCCACAAAATCGGTGAGACCAAAGACACTCACTTCGACATCAAGGTGGCGGATCATGACATTCACAGTTTCTATGTGATTGCGGCAAACGCCGGAGGCTCGGCCTTCCCTTCGGAAACCCTCGCCCTTCGCGAAGGCACAGGCAATGAGAAGCCGGCACTGATCGTCAACGGCTTCACACGTGTAAGCGCTCCCGGGCATTACTCCACATCGACGACAGCAGGTTTCGACTCGGAATCAGATTTCGGAGTGCCATACATAAAAGACATCTCATTCTCGGGACATCAGACAGAATTCAGGAGATCGGCCGGCAACAGTTTCGGCAGCAGCGGACAAAATTACGTGACACAGGTGATCGCCGGCAACACGTTCGACTATCCCGCAGTGCACGGACGCGCACTGACCGAAGCCACCGGGACAGGATTCGTGTCGTCTTCCGTATCGGCTGTCGAGAACGGTGAAGTCAGACTTACCGACTATCCGCTTGTGGATCTGATACTCGGCAAGCAGAAAAGCACTCTTACAGGCAGAGGCAATGACGGCGTACACTACCGTGCGTTCCCGGCCTCTCTCCAGAAAGAGATCAGGCAGTATGTCGACAAGGGAGGAGAGATGATAATCAGCGGCCAGTATGTGGCCTCCGACATACAGGACAGCCGCGCCACCCGCGATGACCGCAGATTTGCCGCAGAGATACTCGGCGTGGACAGCGTGGCGAGCAACGACCGCAAGCCGGGCCGTCTGCGCGACACTCTCAGCGGGAAGACCATCCGCTATTCATCGACTCTCAACTCCGACAACTACATCGTCGAGATGCCCGATATCCTTGTGCCTTCAGCCGACAGTGTCACCGACGAATTCCTCGCATTCCCCGACTCCGGAGGCCGCGCCGGTCATATAGTGCGCCACGGCAAAGGAAAAGTGGCGGTGATGACGGTTCCTGTGGAAGCCATGACCGACAGCGGAGAGAGAGCGGCCCTGATGCGCGAGGTGACCGGACTTCTGAAAAAATAAAGAAACAACCGACATGAACATCATACGATTTACTGACATAAACACGCTGCGCGAAGAGATATTCAGAGCTCCTCTCGAACAGTTTGTGCTCGTCAAGACCGACGACAGGGAGATAGAGCTGGATCCGCAATGCGTGCACCGCCTGACAGAAGTGGCAGCCGACGTAGATTCCACTCTGACCTATTGCTACTACCGCGACCGTCTGCCCGACGGCACTATAGCCGACCACCCGGTGATCGACTATCAGCCCGGATCCGTCCGCGATGATTTCGATTTCGGGCCGCTCGTGTTGCTCAACGCAGCCGACGTGCTGGCCGCGACAGAAGACATGAACGAAGAATCGGGCATGCCCGACGGAGGATGGTATGCCATGAGGCTTCGCGCTACAATGGGCAAGATGATCGCCATGATCCCCGAATACCTCTATACGGTATCCAAGACGGATCTCCGGGCAAGCGGCAAGAAACAGCATGATTACGTCGACCCGCGCAACCGCGATTATCAGCGTCAGATGGAGGAAGCCCTCACGCAGCATCTTCACGAGATCGATGCTGCCGTCGACACATCGAAACAGGAGAAGGTGGACTACGACTCCGAAACCTTTCCGGTAGAGGCATCGGTAATAATACCGGTGCGCGACAGAGCTCGCACCATCATGGACGCCGTCAACTCCGCCCTGAGCCAGAAAACGCCCTTCCCCATGAACGTGATAGTAGTCGACAACGACTCGACCGACGGCACCCGCGAACTTCTGGAGGCGGTAGAAGACACCCGGCTTGTTCTGATAAAGGCATCAGCATCCGAACGGCTCGGCATCGGCGGATGCTGGAACCGCGCTCTGCTTGATCCGCGCTGCGGCAGATTCGCCATCCAGCTTGATTCCGACGACCTGTACAACTCTCCGGAAACAGTCGCCACCATAGTTTCAAAATTCCGCAGCGGCAACCACGCCATGGTCATAGGCAGCTACACACTGGTCAACTTCGACGGCGAGACGATTCCGCCGGGTCTTGTCAACCATGACGAATGGACAGACGACAACGGCCCCAACAATGCCCTTCGCATCAACGGACTCGGAGCCCCGAGAGCCTTCTTCACACCAGTGGCCCGACGCTTTCTTTTCCCCAATGTCAGCTACGGCGAAGACTACGCCATGGCACTCCGCATAAGCCGGGACTATTCTATCGGACGCATATTTACATCGCTTTACCTTTGCCGCCGGTGGGAAGGCAATTCAGATGCAGCCCTGTCGCAGGAACGCATCAACGCCAACAACACATATAAGGACTGTGTCAGATCGTTCGAACTCATGGCGCGCGTCCGCCAGAATTATGATGCCGCTGGAGGAAACCGCGGCGGATGGCTTTTCCCCGGCACTACTTCCGGCCCATGGGGATTTCTCGATGCTCCGGAAGACTCCGGATGCGACAGCGATGACGACGACGATGATGATGACTTTGACAGATTCGACGAAAACTGATGGCTTTACCCCCACTGACCACTGAAATGATCAACAGCGTGATCGAGCAGCAGCTCGATCTCTGGCCCGAGGCACGCGACAATTTCTTCAGACTTCGAGAGACTGAGCGCCGCCCTATGATTATGGGAGACCTCTCGGGAGCGGTGCAACACAATCCGGCCAGGATTCGCTCCACGGGGGCAGCGGTCGACGCGGCCTCGGTGGCCGCACGCCCTTGTTTTCTGTGTGCGGCCAATCGTCCATCTGCCCAGATATCATACGAATGGCCAGACAGATGGGATTTTCTTGTCAACCCATACCCTGTTCTGCCGGTTCATTTCACCATTGTTTCGAAAAGCCACACGCCACAGGCGAAGATCCCACTTGACATGGCTGTCATGGCAGAATCAGCCCCCGATCTCGTGTTTTTTTTCAACGGAGCGCATGCCGGAGCTTCCGCTCCCGACCACATGCATGTGCAGGCGGTTCTGAAATCGGAACTTCCTCTGGTGTGCCTCGCCGAGACCTTCCACCCTGAAGGCAGACATGGTTTCATGTCATCGGCCGAATCAGGTCTCGACCTTCCGTTCATATTCATAAGCGCTGTCATTTCACCCGACACCGACGGGATGAGGACTCTCGCGGCCATACACAATGCGTTCGGAACCGACGCCGACACCGGAGACGCAGACCACGGTCTTTTAAACGCATTTTTCTGGACCGGAGCGAGCGGTCTGCTCAGATGTATCGTCGTGCCAAGACGCAGACACCGTCCGGCATGTTTCTCGGCCGAAGGAAACAGACGATTTCTGATAAGTCCCGGAGCGATCGACATGGCCGGCATTACGGTAACACCGCGCCACGAAGACTTCGAACGCCTTGATACTGACACCTTACGCACCATATATAGTGAAGTGGGATTCGCAGACTGCCTTCCTCCCCCGATAATGAAACACTTCGGACTATGACACAAGAACCTGAGATCAGAGTCGGTCTGATCACCGACGGCAAGCCGCAGATAACCACTGCAGACGGCGGGCATCTGATAGGCAACCTGCTTATCGGCTACGGATTTCACTGGCAAGAGAGCGTCAGTGTCGTAGTCGGCGGAGAACTTGAACCACTCCCGACACCTCAGGGGAAAATACACATAATCAATCGTCTCCCTCTGGAACAGTATCTCGAATCGGTGACAGGGAGCGAGATGAACCCCTCCGCCCCTCAGGAATTCATGAAAGCGCACGCTGTCATATCGCGCAGCTGGGCTCTCCGCAAAATCAAAGGAAACGGCGGAGAGCTTCCGTCTGAGTCAAATAAAAACTTCTGCGAGGTGACAGAATGGGAGGAATCGGATTCACACACGGGTTTCGACGTGTGCAGCGATGACCACTGCCAGCGTTATCAGGGAAGACACTCCGCCGGAGTTTCAGTCGCAGCCGAAGCAGTGCGCCTGACACGCGGACTCATCCTTGTGGATTCCGAAGGAGATACAGCCGACACAAGGTTCTCCAAATGCTGCGGAGGCATGACAGAGCGTTTCTCCGCATGCTGGTCTGAAAGAGACTTCGGCTACCTGTCATGCAGACCCGATCCGTGGTGCGGACTACCGGACATGGAGGAGCGGGAACGCTCCGGATTTCTCGGCACGATTCTCAAGGACTTCGACCGAAAGACCGTAGATTTCCGCGAATGGACCGCATTTGTCGGGAAAGAGGAGATAAGAACACGAATGAAACAACGCTATGGCGTCGACATCGGCGACATCACCGGACTCCGCCCAATCGACCACGGAGATTCGGGAAGAATAACCCGGCTGGCCGTCGAAGGGACAGAAGGGACATTCACCGTGGGAAAAACTCTGGCAATCAGACGGCTTTTGGCGGCTGACTGTCTCAAGAGCTCATGGTTTGAAGTCCATCCTGCCGCGGATGGCTTCAGACTTGAAGGTCATGGCTGGGGTCATGGCGTCGGTCTCTGCCAGATAGGAGCCGCCTATATGGCATTCAAAGGAAAAAGTTTCCGGGAGATACTCGATTTCTATTATCCCGGCACCAGACTCATGAAACTATATGAATAAGACGAACATCCGCAAAGAGGCGAAAAGACGTTCGCCATGGACATGGATTCCGACACTCTACGTGGCCGAGGGACTCCCCTATTTCGCGGTCAATGTGCTGACTGTTCTCATGTACACCAATATGGGGATCGGTCTAACGGAGATGGCCTTCTATACCGGATGGCTTTATCTGCCGTGG
This sequence comes from uncultured Muribaculaceae bacterium, assembly GCA_947176745.1. Classification (GTDB taxonomy): domain Bacteria; phylum Bacteroidota; class Bacteroidia; order Bacteroidales; family Muribaculaceae; genus Lepagella. The sequence continues at coordinate 27,844 of CAMWRV010000005.1, read as the reverse complement.
GTCATAAAGCCGTTCTGGAGTCCGTTTGTAGATCTTATCGGAACCAAAAGGAAATGGACTGTAGCGATGCAGCTTGCGATAGCCCTGACGGCTGGAGCAGCGGGACTTCTTCTGCCGGCCCCGTTCTTCTTCTCCGCCACTCTGACCTGCTTCTGGCTGATGGCTTTCTTCTCAGCCACGCACGACATAGCTGCAGACGGTTACTACATGATAGAGCTTGACCCGCATGACCAGGCCGCATATGTAGGAGTCAGATCCACATTCTACCGCATAGCGAGCGTCATCGGACAGGGAGGACTTGTCATTCTTGCAGGCGTGCTTGAGGAGAACTGCAAGAGCGTGGCTACGGCATGGAGTCTTGTGTTTATCATCCTGTCGCTGTTTTTCACGGCGATTTTCGCCTATCACCTCTTCATGATGCCAGTCGCGCAAAAAGACCGTCCCCTCCCCGGTGTCACCGCACGGAGCATATGCAGAAACTTTGCGATGACGTTCGTGACATTTTTCCGTAAGCCGCACATTTTCCGCGCACTTGCCTTCATGCTGCTATACAGGCTTCCTGAGGCTATGTGCGTCAAGCTCGTCCAGCCGTTTCTAAAGGCGCCTCATTCGGAAGGCGGACTCGGACTGTCGACATCTGAAATCGGCTTCGTCAACGGCACTGTCGGCGTAGTCGCCCTGCTTGCAGGAGGAATACTGGGAGGTCTTGCCATAGCACGCGACGGACTCAGACACTGGCTGTGGCCGATGGCCATGAGCCTGACACTGCCATGCATTTTCTATTGCGGACTCGCCATGTGGCAACCCGACAGTTTCGCTCTGATATGCGCGGCCATAGGCATCGAGCAGTTCGGCTATGGCTTCGGGTTCACCGCATTCATGCTCTACCTTATCTATTTCAGCCGGGGCGAGAGCCAGACGTCACACTACGCATTCTGCACCGCGTTCATGGCACTCGGCATGATGCTTCCGGGCATGGCAGCCGGATGGCTCCACCATCTGCTCGCAGATCTCAGCCTGTTCGGCGGAACAGGCCCGCAGGGATATGTCAATTTCTTCTGGTGGGTCATGATATGTTGCGCCGCTACATTCGCCGTCTGCGCCGGCATAAGAATCGAGCCCGGATTCGGAATAAAAAAAGAGACAGCCGTCTGATGAGAAACAGAAACTTCATATCGACTCTTCAGGCCGTTGCCGCCATTATGCTGACACTCCTTTGCGCGGGGTGCTCGACGACAAGACACGTGCCCGACGGCCGGTATCTGCTCGATGATGTCAGTCTGATTGTCGATGATCCGACGGGCACGCTCGACGGCCAGACCATGATGTCATATATCAGGCAGCGCCCCAACAACCGCGTGCTGCACATATCGCGTCTACGGCTCGGAGTCTACAATATGAGCGGCAATGACTCGACAAAGTGGTGGAACAAATGGATGCGCCGTCTCGGAGAGGCCCCCGTGATCTATGACCCTGCCGCCACACAGAGCGATTCGTCGCAACTTCTCAAGGCCATGCGCAATGCCGGGTTTCTCGGATCGTCTGTCGGCATAGACAGTTTCCCTGACTCGCGGCATAAGAAGATCCGGCTTCGATACCGGCTTGACGCCGGCCTCCCACATATCATCGACACAGTGGCATATGAATTTCCGGATGACACGCTTCGGCGTGTCATCATGCGGGATTCCTCCAGATTTATCGTAAGGGCCGGCGACCGTCTCGACAGAGGGGAACTCGAGACTCAGCGTCAGTTGATCACCGAGCGCATGCGCGACAGAGGATACTGGGCGTTTTCAAAAGAGTTCATAACATTCAGCGCCGATACCACCGAAGGCTCGCGACTTGTCGGTCTGACCATGACTGTGCACCCACCCTACCCGCTGGAGACAAGAAAAAACGACATCGACACCCACCGGGTCTACACTGTGCGCGACATTGTGGTCATAACCGACTACGACGGCACGCTCGACACGGGCATACGCGACTTCGCAGCAAAAGACACCGTGCGCTATAAAGATCTGACAATACTATATGGCAACAAGGAGTATCTCAGGCCTCAGGTCATATATGAGAACTGTTTTCTGCGGCGCGGCGCAATATTCAGCCAGCATGATGTGGACAACACATATGAGGCATTTGGCCGCCTTTCGATACTCAAGTTCGTACAGGTCCGCATGATGCCAGTAGTGGTGTCGGGCGATACAGGCCTCCTTGACGCATACATACTTCTGACACCAAACCGATCGCAGTCTGTCGCACTCGAAGTGGAGGGAACGAATTCGGAAGGAGACCTCGGCGTGGCTCTCGGAGTAAACTACACACACCGTAACGCCGGACGAGGTTCGGAAACTCTCAACTTCAAACTCAGGGGAAGCTATCAGGCCATCAACGGCCATCTCGACGGCTTCATACACAACCGCTTCATGGAATATGGAGTGGAGACATCGGTGACATTCCCCAAATTCAAGGCTCCGTTGCTGCGCGAGAATTTCAAGAAAAAAATCAAGGCCTCGACTGAGCTTCACATCTCGATGAACTATCAGGAAAGACCGGAGTACACCCGCATCATATCAACGGCTGGCTGGAGCTACAAATGGAGCGAGCATTCCTCTCGTTACCGCTATACATTCACGCCAATCGACATAAACTACGTCTATCTTCCCAAAAGCACCAACGGATTTCTCGATCAGATCGCGCCCGACAATCCTCTGCTCAGATACAGCTATGAAGACCATTTCATAATGCGTGCAGGCTTCAACTTCTACTACACCACCAAACACAAACCCTCGCCATTTCGCATTCAGCGCGAAAAGAATGTCATGACAGTGCGCGCACAGGCGGAAACCGCAGGCAACCTGCTTTTCGGCATAAGCCGAGCCGTCAATCCGCACAGGGATTTCCATGAAGATCCATATAAGGTGTTCGGTATCAACTATGCACAGTACGTGCGGGCCGACGCCGACTTCTCCTATCTGCACTCGTTCGACCGGCGCAACGCGCTTGCATGCTACGCAGGTTTCGGCATCGGCATACCATACGGCAACAGCTCGATTCTTCCTTTTGAGAAAAGGTTTTACGGGGGCGGAGCCAACGGCGTGCGCGGATGGGATGTGCGCACTCTCGGTCCGGGACGCTTCCCGGGCACGAACTCTGTGAGTGATTTCATCTACCAATGCGGCGACATCCGACTGAACTTCAGCATCGAATACCGCGCCAAATTGTTCTGGGTAATAGAGGGCGGTCTCTTTATCGACGCCGGCAACATATGGACCATACGCAACTACGCTACTCAGCCCTATGGCCTGTTCCGGTTCAACTCGTTCTATAAGGAACTTGCAGCCGCCTACGGCGCCGGAATCCGGATGGACTTCAATTACTTTCTCGTAAGGTTCGATCTCGGCATGAAGGCGCACAATCCGGCCATCAACCAGGAGCCATGGCCGCTGCTGCATCCGAAATGGGGACGCGACCATTCATTTCATTTCTCAATAGGGTATCCCTTCTGAGACATGACTACTGAAAACTCCAATCAAGACAGACACGAAATAAGACAGATATGAAAAAACTTGTAATCTTCGATCTTGACGGCACTCTGCTCAACACGATAGCAGATCTGGGCAACGCGTGCAACTACGCCCTACGCAAGGGAGGATATGCCGAACATCCTCTGACAGCCTACAACTATATGGTGGGCAACGGAATCAGGCGACTTATGGAAAGAGCCACTCCCGACGCCACACCCGAGACTATAGAGAGGCTTCTTGAAGACTTCCGCACGTACTATAACGAGCACTGCACTGACCGCACGGAGCCGTATCCCGGAATGCCGGAACTTCTCGAGACTCTGACCGCAAAAGGCATAAAGGTAGCAGTTGCGTCCAACAAGTATCAGGCTGCCGTCGACAAGATAATAGACCATTATTTTCCCCATGTTGAATTCGCGGCAATACGGGGTGAACGTGCTGACTGTCCGAGGAAGCCGGACCCGTCGGTAGTGTTCGCGCTGCTTAACGAGAGCCCTACTCCCAAAGCCGATGTCATGATGGTGGGAGATTCCGCAGTCGATATGGAGACCGCCCGGCGGGCATGCATAGAGTCTGTCGGCGTGACATGGGGATTCCGCCCTGTGTCGGAGCTGCGCGGGGCCTATGCCGACCACATAGTGTCAGACCCCTCGGAGATTCTGACTCTCGCCGGAGTGGATATGTGACAAGACTCCGGAACGAAAGCGGGTGCGCCATCGGCGCACCCGCTTTGTTATTGACTTGTATGTTTTGATTATCAGATCACACCCTGAGCCATCATTGCATCTGCAACCTTGAGGAAGCCTGCGATGTTGGCACCCTTCATGTAGTTGATGTAACCCTCCTCGCGACCATGCTCAACGCAAGCCTCGTGGATGTTGAACATGATCTCATGGAGCATGTCGTCGACCTTCTTCGCGCTCCACTGCAGGTGCTCTGCATCCTGAGTCATCTCAAGGCCAGAAACCGCAACACCGCCGGCGTTGACAGCCTTGCCGGGAGCATAGGGAGTCTTGCTGCTGATGAACGCGTCGATAGCCTCGGCTGTACAGCCCATGTTGGACACTTCCGCAACGAGGAGAACATTGTTGGCGATAAGTTTCTTTGCATCCTCCTCGCCGAGCTCGTTCTGGGTTGCGCAGGGAAGAGCGATGTCGACTTTCTGCTCCCAGGGCTTCTTGCCTGCGAAGAACTGCGAACCGGGGAATTTATCGGCATAAGGAGCCACGATATCGTTGCCGGAAGCGCGGAGTTCGAGCATGTATTCGATCTTCTCGTCGTCGAGACCTGCGGGATCGTAGATGTAACCGTCGGGACCGGAGATTGTCACAACCTTGCCGCCGAGCTCAGTGGCTTTCTTGGCTGCGCCCCATGCCACGTTGCCGAAGCCGGAAACCGCGATAGTCTTGCCCTTGATATCCTGATTGAGATCCTTGAGCATCTGCTCCACGAAGTAGAGGGCTCCGAAACCTGTAGCCTCGGGACGGATGCGGCTGCCGCCGAACGAAAGGCCCTTGCCGGTGAATGTGCCTGTATTCTCGCGAGCGAGTTTCTTGTACATACCGTACATGTAGCCTACCTCACGGCCGCCTACGCCGATATCGCCTGCGGGAACGTCGCGGTCGGGACCGAGATTGCGCCAGAGTTCAAGCACGAATGCCTGGCAGAAACGCATGATCTCAGCATCGCTCTTGCCTCGGGGGCTGAAATCAGAACCACCTTTCGCACCGCCCATGGGCAGAGTGGTGAGTGCGTTCTTGAATGTCTGCTCGAAACCGAGGAACTTCAGAACTGAAAGGGTGACGGAAGCGTGGAAACGGATACCACCCTTGTAGGGGCCGATGGCGTTGTTGAACTGTACGCGATAACCGATATTGTTCTGAACCTCTCCCTTGTCGTCTACCCAAGTCACACGGAATGTGAAGATGCGGTCAGGCTCCACCATGCGCTCGATGATACGGGCTTTCTCGTATTCGGGATGCTGGTTGTAAACGTCTTCTACGCAAAGAAGAACCTCTTTCACTGCCTGGAGAAATTCATTCTCTCCGGGATGCTTGGCCTCAAGATTGGCCAGAATCTCATTGATATTCATGTTAATCAGTTTAGATTTAGGTGTTTCTTATTATGGATCCCGGCTTGCGGGATTCTTCACTGCAAACTTACAAAATAAATTTAACACGACAATAAAAAAAGCGGCCAAAATCGCCGTTGAAGACGGTTTCGGCCATATGTTATACAACATACCCGGACGACATAAAAAAAAAAAGACCCCGGAGGGTCTCTTTCTTTATAGTGGTCACAGCATGTAATTTACTGTTTGAAGATCACGATACGGTTCCAGTCATTGTGCGAGGGATATTCCTGTACGTCAGAACCGAAAGCCTTGGTCTCAAGACGGTCTGCAGAGATGCCGTAAGTGTTGATAAGCTCATTCTTGACTGCATCGGCACGACGCTGCGAGAGCTCCATGTTGTAGTCAGATGTACCGGTATCCTTATCTGCGTATCCGGCGATGACGATCTTCTCATTGGGGTTGGCCTTGAGCCACTCAGCCATAGAGTAGACATTGACTTCCTCGGTGGGCAGGATCTTGTCGCTGTTGATAGTGAAGCGTACGGTTGCCATGAGGGGAGCGTTGACACAGTCTTTCTGAACTGCCTCCGGGCAAGGGAGCTGAGACTGGAGCTCGGCCACTGTCTGACCGCAAGCGAGGAGCTGTGCGCGGAGGTCGTTGACCTGACCGTTGAGGGCTGCGATCTGCGATACGTAGTTACACTCGTTGAAAGTGTTCCAGCCGCGTCCGCCGATGTTGAAGTTGAAACCGCCCATGGCGCTTACGAGCGACTCGATCGATGAACCTGTGGCCACGTTGTTCCAGTTGTCGGCATAGAATGTGGCGCGAGCCTCTGCGAAGAAGTCAACATACTTTGACAGACGGAACCGGAGCTGTATACCGGCCGATACGGGAAGAGTCCACTGCACTGCCTTGGGATCACGCATCGAATACTCGCGGTTGATATTGGTTGCGGCAGGCTGCTCGTTGAAGTGGTTCTTGAAATCCCAGTTTGCATCGCCTCCGAGACCTACGAAAGGTATGATAGAGAAGACGCGGTTGGGATTGACTCCGCCGATGGAGTTGAACATATCCCACATGAGTTCGGCATGCAGGCCGACATGTTTCGAACGGCTCCAGCCATACTGTTCAGCTCCGGGAACTGGCGTGTCCCAATGGAGGGCACCGCCGATCGCCTTGATACGGAAACCGAGATAAGGAGACATCCAGCGGCCGAAACCGAAGCTATAGGATGCGGTCCATTTCTTGGCCATTACGGAATGCTCGGCATGTCCGGCAGTTCCTTTTTCTACGAGAGGCTGGTTTGCACCCGCACCGATCTCGATAAACCAGTTGTTGCGCCAGTTGGAGAAATAGTGATTCGAATTGTCGCAAGTGAATTCCGTCACTGTAACGGCGTCATCGACAAACACATCCTGTGCGTTGGCGACATTTCCGATAGCGAGAGAACCAGCGCAAACTGCTGTTGCGAGGTAAAGATTTCTTGCTTTCATACTGTGTGTTTTTAAGAATAGAATTTAGTTAAATCTCAAACGTATCCGGAAGAACAGTGATCTGAAAGACGCTTTCCGCCGGTTTTACTTCTTCAACGTTAAAAACCTTTAAGCGGTTCGATACAACTCTGAATTTAACACAATAATCCGCGCTCCTTGACGGCAAAAGCAAAAAAAGCGGGGACTTTCCCGATGGAAAGTCCCCGCCGATATGATTTCTTCCGGCAGATTACTGCTTGAAGATTACGATACGGTTCCAGTCGTTGTGAGAAGGATATTCCTGAACATCCGAGCCGAACGCTGCAGTCGAGAGACGATCCTCTGCGATGCCGTAAGTGTTCACGAGCTCAGCCTTGACTGCGTCAGCACGACGCTGAGAAAGCTTCATGTTGTAGTCAGATGTACCGGTATCCTTGTCAGCATAACCAGCGATGATGATCTTCTCGTTGGGGTTAGCCTTGAGCCACTCAGCCATAGAGTAGATGTTGACCTCCTCTGTGGGAAGGATCTTGGCGCTGTTGATAGTGAAGCGAACAGTAGCCATGAGAGGAGCGTTCACGCAGTCTTTCTCCACAACCTCGGGGCAGGGGAGCTGAGCCTGAAGGGCAGCGACAGTCTGACCGCAAGCGAGGAGCTGTGCGCGGAGGTCGTTGACCTGACCGTTGAGGGCAGCGATCTGCGAAACGTAGTTGCACTCGTTGAAAGTGTTCCAGCCACGGCCGCCGATGTTGAAGTTGAAACCGCCCATAGCCTGAACGAGAGCGTCGAAAGAGTTGCCGCTTACGTTGTTGTTCCAGTTGTCAGCATAGAAAGCTGCGCGAGCCTCAGCGAAGAAGTCAACATACTTGCAGAGACGGAAACGGAACTGAAGACCTGCGAATACGGGGAGAGTCCACTGTACAGACTTGTAGTCTGTGCCATAATACTCCTGAAGGTTGCTGGGGTATTCGCGGAGGCAGTTGGAAGCCACGGGCTCGTGAGTCTTGCCCTTGCCGAGGAAGTCCCAGTTGGCGTCACCGCCGAGACCTACGAAAGGAATGATCGAGAACACACGGTTCTGGTTAACACCGCCGAGAGTGTTGAACATATCCCACATAAGCTCGAGCGAGAGGCTTGCGTGCTTCGAGTGGCTCCAGCCCTCGTTTGCAAGTGCCTCAGCGGGAGTGTTGGGAGTGTCCCAGTGGAGCGATCCGTACATACCTTTGAAACGGAGACCGAGGTAGGGAGTCATCCAGCGGCCGAAACCTACGCTGTATGTTGCAGTCCATTTCTTGCCGTCAACGGGCTTGAGGGCGTGGTCGGGATCAACATAACCGCGCTCAACGAGAGGCTGGTTGCCACCTGCGCTGATCTCGATGAACCAGTTGTCACGCCAGTTAGAGTAATAGTGGTTGGTGTTGTCACAAGTGAACTCTGTCACAGTGGCAGCATCATCCACAAACACGTCCTGCGCCATTGCCACGTTGCTGCAAGCAAACGAGCCAGCGCAAAGAGCCATTACGTAGTAAAGATTCTTAGCTTTCATACTGTAATTGTTTAAGAATAGAATTATTGTCTGGTTTATTAACGTTAAGAACTTTTAAATTGTTTTAAAATTTCTTACTTTTCTGTTGGATCAATGCAACAGAGGGTGTCCGGTCAGTCAGTTATTGCCATTTTGGGTTATACAACATGCGCGAAGATGATTTGTCCGCGTACATGCTTCCAAAAGAGCGTACGGACTCCTTGGAAACTTTTTGCAAAATTACACATTATTTTTAATATACAAACGAAATTGCACTTTTTTTTTGATTTGTGCACTGATTTTAGGAAGATGCGAAGTTTTTTATCCAGAACCTGACGAAATTATGCGGATTTTTTGCTAACTTCGTTATTTAAACGGAGAGTGCCGTTACAAAACGGAGGTTTCTTCATCGCCGCATCAAGGCAGACATCATGAGACAGCAAAGGAAATACAAGTTCACGATCGAAGACGAGACCCATCTCTGCGAGGTGGCGTCAGGACGCTTCACACGTATCGGGTTCTGCGCGGCAGCTGCGGGCTTATTCATCGCTTTTCTCCTTTGCTCGGGCGTCATCATATGGCTGACTCCTCTGCGCACCTTTCTGCCCGGATACCTTAAAGAGTCCCAGCGGTCGGCAACCGAAGAGGGTCTGTTGAGACTTGACTCGCTGATGGAGGCGTTTGAAGTCAACAACACCTATATCGAAAACTATCTCCGAGTGACCGACACAGAGAGGACTCCAGCAGATTCGGCATCGGTGACTCCGGCATCGAGAGATCTTACATCAGATTCGCTCATGACTGCAAGCAGCGCGGAGCAGAGATTCGTGTCGCAGATGGAGGAGCGCGAGCGGTTCAATATTTCAGTTCTCGCCCCGCTTGCCGCCGACGGCATAACATTCTCCCCTGTCACAGCCGACGGAATCTTCACCTCAGCATCGAGAACGGAAGAAGAGGGCGAGATCATCATGCCCGCAGACGAGAGCATACAGTGCGCTGCCGATGGCTCGGTTATAGCTCTGTACCATTCTATTCCGGATCATGGATATGTCATTGTGGTGCAGCACCCGCGAGGATTCGCGTCATCCTATGCCGGAACCGGCACTCCGCTTGTCGGCATCGGCGACAATGTCAGTTCCGGACAGATCATCGCACTCTCGCCCACTCCCGATTCAAAGGGGGTCAGAAAATTTCGTGTCCGCATGTGGCACAACGGCCTTGCCATTGTGCCATATGATTATCTTGGGCCTCCTAACCGCGACAACAATGCGGAGGCAGAGAGTTTCGAAGCTCCCCGCGGGCGGCTTTGACCGGAGGTCGGCACGCATTACACCTTAATATATAGAAAATACAGTTTAAGATAACAACCAGACAATAATGAAGCCCGAAAGCAAAGAGGCGACAAACATAGTGATTCTCGGGAGCACCGGGAGCATCGGCACGCAGACGCTCGATATCATCCGTGAGTATCCCGGGCGATTCCGCGCGGTGGGTCTCGCCGCACGGCGAAACTGGGAACTGCTCGCCCGCCAGGCAAGAGAATTTCTTCCGAGACGCGTGGCCATAGCCGATAAAAGCCAGCACGACAACCTGCGCGGCGCGCTCGCCGATCTGCCCATAGAAGTCGAGGCCGGCGATGACGCAGTGGCCGACATAGCGTCCATGGGAGAAGCCGACACAGTTGTGACAGCCATGGTCGGCTACAGCGGCCTGATCCCGACAATAAAAGCTATCGCGGCAGGGAAACGAATCGCACTCGCCAACAAGGAGACTCTGGTTGTGGCCGGAGAGCTCATCACCCGTCTTCTGAAAGACTCAGAGTCGGAGATCATACCTGTCGACAGCGAACACTCCGCCATTTTCCAGTGTCTTGTCGGAGAGAATAGACCGGCAATGAGGAAAATCATACTCACTGCAAGCGGCGGACCGTTCCGCACCCTGTCGGCGAAAGAACTCGAGAACGTGACAGTAGATGACGCACTGCGGCATCCGAACTGGGACATGGGTGCAAAAGTCACCATCGACTCGGCCTCGATGATGAACAAAGGCTTCGAGATGATCGAGGCAAGATGGCTATTCGACTGCGACCCGCGCAACATCGAGATTGCCGTCCATCCGCAATCGGTGATACATTCGATGGTAGAATTTCACGACGGTTCCATAAAGGCCCAGCTCGGAGTGCCCGACATGCATCTTCCCATCCGCTACGCACTCGGTTATCCGGAACGCCTCGCCACCGATACCGCTCCCCTCTCGCTCCGTGACTACGCGACTCTGACATTCGAGGCTCCCGACATGGAGAGATTTCCGTTGCTGCGTCTCGCCTTCGAGGCGATAGGCAAAGGAGGCAACATGCCCTGCATTCTGAACGCTGCCAACGAGGTGGCGGTCGACGCTTTCCTCCGGGGAAAAATCCGGTTCACCGACATGCCGGTCATTGCGGAAACCGCAATGAGCAGAATGGAATATTCCGGCGATGTCAGCATCGATACTCTTGTATCGACCAACCGTGAGACGAGAATGTTCGCGGAGTCCCTGCTTTAAGGCTTCCATGAATCATTTCCCGCCGCACTTCACAACATACTCGACAACATTCACAAGCAAACAGAAAATATCATTCACATTTAAAAATTGGAAACATTTCTCATAAAGGCGGCCCAGCTCATTCTCGCTTTCGCCATACTCGTGATAATACATGAATTCGGGCATTTTCTTTTCGCCCGCATCTTTGGCGTCCGCGTCGAAAAGTTCTATATATTCTTCGACCCCTGGACCGAGATCTTCAAATGGAGGCCGAAACGCTACTACGGCTTCTTCGGCAAGACAAAGAAGCTGAAAGGTGCCGGATCGGATGAGACTCAGATCAAGAATACCCCCGACGGCTCAGACGTGGCAGCCGACAGTTCCAAAGAGACACCGGCAAAGAAGGAATCGTTCTGGGGCGGTACGGAATACGGCATCGGATGGCTGCCTCTCGGAGGATACTGCAAGATTTCGGGCATGATCGACGAGTCGATGGACACCGAACAGATGAAGCAGCCTGCACAGGAATGGGAATTCCGGTCGAAACCGGCATGGCAGCGGCTTCTCATCATGGTGGCCGGAGTGCTGTTCAACTTCCTGCTCGCCATAGTCATCTATGCCGGCATAGTCTATGCCACAGGTGAGAAATACGTGCCGTTCAGCGAAGCCCGCATGGGTATGGAATATTCAGGAGAAGCCCGCAAAGCCGGTTTCCACAACGGCGACATTCCCCTAATGGCCGACGGCAAGCCTCTTGACAACCCATACGAAGACCGTCTCGACATGGTGCATGCACGGACTATTACCGTTCTGCGCGACGGCAAAGACACCGTAGACATCCGCATACCCGACAATTTCATTTTCAGCCTTGACAACGAGGCGAAAAGCGACACAGCGACTGTCAGCTTCTTGACCTACCGATTCCCGGCCCGTATCACTCAGATCACTCCGGGCGAAGGAGCAGCCAAAGGGGGGCTGATGAAAGGAGACGAAATCCTGGCCATCGGCAATACACCCACGCCATCGCTGATCGACTTTCTGACCACACTCCGCGGGCACGACAACGAGACCGTGGCCATAACCGTGGCACGCAAATCGGGAGAGCGCACTGACACCATCATAAGGAATGTCACACTCTCCGCTGCGTCAAAAATGGGAATCGGACTTGAAATCGACCCGTCGGCATTCTATACCTATAAAGAGAAACGCTACGGGCTCTTCGAGTCGATACCACGCGGCATCGAGATGGGCACTGACCGTCTTGTAAGCTACGCGAAATCAATGAAGATGGTATTCACAAAAGAGGGAGCAAGCTCCATAGGCGGTTTCGGATCGATCGGAAGCATCTTCCCCGAGAAATGGGACTGGATAGCATTCTGGAACATAGCCGCTTTTCTTTCCGTAGCACTGGCGTTCATGAACATACTTCCGATCCCGGCACTCGACGGCGGTCACGTCATGTTCCTGCTTTACGAGGTGATATTCCGCCGCAAACCGAGCGAGAAATTCATGGAGCGCGCGCAGATAACGGGAATGATCATACTGATCCTGCTGCTTGTCTACGCCAACGGAATGGATATCATAAGACTTTTCAAATAAAGAACATACAAAAGAACCATCACACGACATCATAACACAGCTGATGAAAACCAAACCGCACACACCGCAGAAGTCAGACGAAAAGGGCGTTATCCGGCTGCGTCCGGGCAAGGAGGAGTCACTGCTCCGCCATCACCCCTGGGTCTTCTCCGGAGCGATCGCCACACTCCCCGCCGACATAGAGGAGGGCGACACAGTGACAGTCACCGACAGCCAGGGCAATGTGCTCGGCACAGGGCACTTCCAGATCGGCAGCATATCAGTTCGCATTCTTGAATTCGGCACCGACACACTGCCTGAGGATTTCTATTTCAAGCGTCTGCTGAGTGCCTACACACTTCGCCGCTCGCTCGGGCTGATCCGCTCCGACAATGACTGCTTCCGCCTTGTACACGGCGAAGGAGATTTTCTGCCCGGTCTTATAGTCGACATCTACGGCGACACGGCCGTGATGCAGGCGCATTCACCCGGCATGCATTTCGCACGCCGGGTCATAGCCGAGGCTCTCACACGCCTTCCTGAAGCAAGGATTCGCAATGTATACTACAAAAGCGAGACCACACTCCCCTACAAGGCCGGGCTCGATCCGGAGAATGAATACCTTGTAGGCAGCTACGACGGCAACATAGCGACAGAAAACGGACTCCAGTTCAACATCGACTGGCTCAAGGGACAGAAGACAGGCTTCTTTGTCGACCAGCGCGAGAACCGCAGTCTTCTCGAGAAATTCGCCGAGGGGAGAACGGTGCTCAACATGTTCTGCTACACCGGCGGTTTCTCTGTCTATGCCATGCGTGGTGGCGCGGTTTCGGTCGACTCGGTCGACTCATCGACAAAAGCGGCGGCCCTCACCGACGCCAACATCGCGCTCAACTTCCCCGGCGACCCGAGGCACAGGACTTATGCCGAAGACGCATTCAAATTCCTCGCCGACATGCCCGGCGACAAATATGACCTCATCGTGCTCGACCCGCCGGCGTTCGCCAAACACCGTGGCGCGATCAAGAACGGTCTTATCGGTTACCGCAAACTTAACGCCAAGGCATTCGAGAAGATCAAGTCAGGCGGAATACTGTTCACGTTCTCCTGCTCGCAGGCCATCTCGCGCGACATGTTCCGAATGGCGGTCTTCACAGCCGCCGCCCGGTCCGGGCGCAAGGTGCGGATACTGCACCAGCTCTCGCAGCCGGCCGACCATCCGATCGACATATCGCATCCCGAGGGTGAATATCTGAAGGGACTCGTCCTGTATGTGGAATAAAAATGACAAACAACTGACAACTTAAATATAATACGAATGAAAAAGATCATCCCGACACTAATCATCGGCACAATGGCCGGCCTCAGCGCCAACGCCTATGTCGACAAGAACTTCAACTATCACGTCGACCGTTTCGCCGACATCGAGGTGCTCCGCTACGAAGTGCCCGAATTCGACCGCCTGACTCCGCGTCAGCGCACAATGGTCTATTACCTGACCCAGGCCGCGCAGATGGGCCGCGACATAATCTGGGATCAGAACGGGCGCTACAACCTTCAGATCCGCCAGCTTCTCGAACGCATATACCAGAACTATGACGGCGACCGCGAATCGGCCGATTTCAAGGCGTTCGAGAAATATCTGAAACAGGTATGGTTCGGCAACGGCATTCACCACCACTACTCCACCGACAAATTCAAGCCTGAATTCTCGAAAGAGTTCTTCCTGGCCGAGACCGGCAAGATCAGCCCCTGCTGTCTGCCGCTCGAAGAGGGTGAGACTCCCGAACAGATGATCGACAAGCTGACAGAGGTGATCTTCAATCCGGCAGTAATGGCCAAGCGTGTCAATCAGGACGGCACACAGGACGTGGTGGCCACATCGGCAGGCAACCTTTATGGCGAAGGCGTGACTCAGGCCGAGGTCGAGGCTTTCTACGATGCAATGAAGGATCCCGCCGACACGACTCCTGTATCCTACGGACTCAACGCACGCGTGGTCAAGGATGAAAACGGACGTCTGAAAGAGCAGGTCTATTGTCTCAACGGCCTTTACGGCCCGGCGATCGCCCAGATCATATACTGGCTCGACAAGGCCAAGAGCGTTGCGGAAAACGATGCGCAGAAAGCGTATATCACTGCCCTCATCGACTTTTACATCACCGGCGACCTGCGCACATTCGACGAATACTCGATTCTCTGGGCGGAAGACACCAAATCAGACGTGGACTTCGTCAACGGCTTCATCGAAAGCTACGGCGACCCGCTGGGCATGACCGGCTCATGGGAATCATACGTTAACTTCAAGAACGCCAAGTCATCGTCGCGCACGGAGACGATCTCGGGCAACGCCCAGTGGTTCGAAGACAACTCTCCGGTCGACAAGCGATTCAAGAAAGAGAACGTCAAGGGAGTATCGGCCAAGGTGATCAACGCCGCGATGCTCGCCGGCGACGCGTTCCCCTCGACCGCCATCGGCATCAACCTGCCTAACTCCAACTGGATCCGCGCCGCACACGGTTCCAAGTCAGTGACAATCGAGAACATCACAGAGGCATACGACATGGCAAGCCATGGCAACGGATTCAATGCCGAATTCGTGATCGACGCTCCGACTTCGAAGATCATGGATGACTATCTCTATATCACCGACATGCTTCACACCGACCTTCACGAGTGTCTCGGCCACGCATCAGGCAAGCTACTGCCGGGTGTGGACGGCGACGCGCTCAAGGAGAACGGTTCCGCTCTCGAGGAGGCCCGCGCCGACCTGTTCGCGCTCTACTATCTGGCCGACCCGAAACTTCTTGAGCTCGGCATTCTCGACAATCCCGACGCTTATCAGGCAGAATACTACAAGTACATGCTCAACGGACTCATGACACAGCTCAACCGCATCGAGCCGGGCAACGACATCGAGGAGGCCCACATGCGCAACCGCCAGCTCGTGGCCAAATGGGCGCTTGAGAACGGCAAGAAGAAAGCGAAAGGTGGCAAAGACGTGGTCGAGCTTGTCAAGAAAGGTGGCAAGACTTACGTGAAGATCAATGACTATCGCGAGCTGCGCAATCTTTTCGGCACCCTTCTGGCCGAGATTCAGCGCGTGAAGAGCGAAGGCGACTACAAGGCCGGCAACGATCTGATCCAGAAATATGCGGTAAAAGTTGACCAGAAACTTCACAAGGAGGTGCTCGACAGATTCTCGAAACTCGACATTCCGCCCTACAGAGGTTTCATCAACCCGGTCTATACTCCCGTTCTCGATGAGAAAGGAGAGATAACCGACGTGACCATATCCTGGCCGGAGAACTATGTCGAGCAGATGCTCCGTCTGAGCCGCGACTACTCGCCGCTGACAAAATAACCGGAATGAAAGAGATCAAACACCTTTTCTTCACATACAGAAACGGCGCAGTGGCAGACACACTGCGCCGTTACGGCATTCCGCACAAGATGATATTCGGCCTCGACGTGCCGGCGATCGCAGGCATCGCCCGCGGCCTTGAGCCTTCCGACGAGCTTGCGGAAAGACTGTGGGGAGACCGCGATGTCAGGGAATCGCGACTTCTGGCCACATATCTGTTTCAGTTGGAAAACATGACAGAAGAGCGCGCGCTCGCGCTCGCCGCAGATGTCATGACCCGCGAGGAAGCCGACATGCTCGCTTTCAGGCTACTCAAAAGGCTTCCTTTCGCACACCGGCTTCTGCAAAGAATGAAAGATGACGGAGGATACGGTCTGGCCGTCAAGGCACTTGAGGCACATCTGGCTTGAAACACATAGTGCCCCGGACAAGACGCAGAGACTATGCTGAAACATGGTCTTAACATTCTTTGAGAAACAGGAGAATTGCACTTCGGCACAATATTTGTTATAAGACTGAGGGACGGCTCGCGCCGTTCCTCAGTCTTGCTTTTCTCACAAGTAAATTATTAAATTTGAACACTTACTTAAATCAAGATAATATGGCAAAAGGAAAAATCGGGGTAACAACAGAAAATATTTTCCCCGTTATCAAGAAATTTCTTTACAGTGATCATGAGATCTTTCTGCGTGAACTTGTGTCGAACGCCATCGACGCCACTCAGAAACTGAAGACTCTTGCATCGTTCGGCGAGTTCAAGGGTGAGCTCGGAGTAATGGACGTGCGCGTAAGCGTCGACAAGGAAGCCGGGACTCTCACCGTCTCCGACCACGGCATCGGCATGGACGCCGACGACATCGAGAAATATATCAATCAGATCGCGTTCTCAGGAGCGGAAGAGTTTCTGGAGAAATATAAAGACACTGCCAACTCGATCATAGGCCACTTCGGTCTCGGATTCTATTCTGCTTTCATGGTCTCTAAAAAAGTGGTGATCCGCTCTCTGTCATACAAGGAGGGAGCCGAAGCCGTGGAATGGACCTGCGACGGAAGCCCTGAATTCGAGATGCATGCCACTGAAAAGGAAAGCCGTGGCACCGACATTATACTTTATATTGACGATGACAACAAGGAGTTTCTTGAGCAGGCGCGCATAGACGCACTTCTGAAGAAATACTGCCGGTTCCTTCCGGTGCCTGTCATCAGCGGAAAAGTTCAGGAATGGAAAGATGGCAAGTATGTCGATTCCGACAAAGACAACGTGGTCAACTCAACCGAACCGCTCTGGACAAAGAAGCCGTCGGAACTCTCAGACAAAGACTACCTTGAGTTCTATCATGAGCTGCGCCCAGGCGAGGAAGATCCCATGTTCTGGATACATCTCAACGTGGACTACCCGTTTAATCTGACCGGTATACTCTATTTCCCGAAAATCAGGAACAATATCGACATCCGTCAGAACAGGATACAGCTTTACTGCAATCAGGTCTATGTCACCGATCAGGTCGAGGGGGTAGTACCTGAGTTCATGATGCTGATGCAGGGAGTGATCGACTCTCCCGACATACCGCTGAACGTGAGCCGCAGCTACCTTCAGGCAGACCAGCAGGTAAAGAAGATCTCATCCTACATTTCAAAGAAAGTGGCCGAGAAACTCGACCGCATGTTCAAGGATGACCGCAAGGCCTTCGAGCAGAAATGGAACGACATCGAGGTCTTCATCAAATACGGCATGCTGACTGACGAGAAATTCTATGAGTCATCGAAGAAGTTCTTCCTGCTGCGCGACGTCAACGACAACTACTACACGCTCGACGAATACCGCACACTTGTCGAGTCTACGCAGACCGACCGCGAGGGGAACGTAATCTACCTTTATGCCACCGACAAGACCGAGCAGTACTCATACGTGACGTCGGCCGAGGAGAAAGGTTACAACGTGCTTCTGCTCGACGGTCAGCTTGACCAGCACCTGATTCACATGCTTGAGAGCAAACTTGAGAAGACGAGGTTTGTCCGCGTTGATTCCGACACCCCCGAGCGCCTCATCGTCAAGGATGACACAGCAAACTCCAACCTCTCCCCTCTTGAGGCAGATATATTGACAGGAATGTTCCGCAGCCAGCTACCCGAACTGAAAGATATCAATTTCATTGTGGAGTATTCGGCTCTTTCTAAAAACGACGCGCCTGCCACTGTGACGCAAAACGAGATGATGCGACGCATGAAAGAGATGGCCGCTCTTCAGCCCGGAATGAATTTCTACGGTTCGATGCCGGCCATGTACGCACTGGTCGTAAACACCGAGCAGCCGTCTGTCAGAAAGCTTGTGGAAGAGGGCAAGAACGCCCTTGAGAGCGACCTCGTGCCTGTGCGTGGCGAAATAGAGACTCTTAACGGCGAGATCGAAACACTTCGCAAGGAAATGAATGACAAGAAAGAGGATTCAGAAAAAGAGACTCTCAAGACACAGATATCAGACAAGGAAAAGACAGTCGAGGAAAAGCGCACGCAAGAAGAGAAACTGGTGAAGGATTATGCTTCCACTCAGCCGGTGCTTAAGCAGATCATCGACCTTGCTCTTCTCCAGAGCGGCCTCCTGAAAGGAGAAAAC
Source organism: uncultured Muribaculaceae bacterium (assembly GCA_947176745.1). GTDB lineage: Bacteria > Bacteroidota > Bacteroidia > Bacteroidales > Muribaculaceae > Lepagella. The sequence goes on along the minus strand of CAMWRV010000005.1, from coordinate 9,170 downwards.
CTGACAGCATTCATCCGCCGCTCAATCTCGCTTCTCTGACGAAGATTCAGTCCCCTTATATTACAAAAGGAAGGATACCGGCCGGTATCCTTCCTTTTGTAATATTGTGGGATGGGGACTAATATAAAGCGGCTATCGTAAGCCGCACCTCCTCTTGTGCTATTCGGTGATGGATTTCATCACTGCGTCCTCACTGCCTGTAAGAACCATGACTACGTTGGCCTGTGCACTCTTGATGACAAGAAGAGCCTCGGTATTATCTGAAGCCGGAAGCATCCAGGCCTTGACATCGTTTCCGCTGTCATTGGAATCAAGGATCTGACGGACCGGCTCCTTGAAATTTATTTCCGATGCAATTTTTGACAGGGCCTCCTCCGACAGGAGCGCGGTGACTCCTGATTTAAGGTTCTCCGATGCGAGTTCGCTCTCGGGGGAATCAATAACCATTGTAGCCGCCGGACGCACTTTGGTGTCGAAAAACTCAATGAGGATTCCCGCATTTGATGAGAGAACACCAATGGCTGCAAGAGCCATAGTCATAATGATCTTTCTCATAGCTTTCAGTTTTTGATTTGTCAGCATGTATAAGTCATACACGCCTGTTCAGACACAAAAATATAAATAATAATTGAAATACGCAACGGCAATAGCTAAAAAAGCATCATGACAACATATCTTCGCTGTCAGGGCATTTTGTAACTTTCCCGATCCGTTATCATTTTTCATGAACAGGAGTTGACGCGAGATTCTTGCGGCTTCGGAATTCCGGATCGCGGAGCTTGGCGACCGCCCGCAGATATTTTCTGATGGAAGACACCATTTCCTGCGTTTCCTGGAGCATGTTGACGTAGACGTAAAGGACTGACATGTCGGATGCGTCACCGTCGCGGAGATGATCGTGGGCCCGGTAATACGTATCGGAAATAATGTCTTTTATCTCGTCGCAATGTCGTCTGAGCAGCGGTATCGGCGCGATATCGCCCGACGCGAGCAGTTCAAGAGTATCTGCAAACAGAGTCATGACCCGTGAGCGGACAAGTTCGTAATCACCAATATAGCGTTTGGGAAGAGGGAGAAAATTATTCTCCACATGTTCCTTGCAGACCTCGTTGATACGTCTGAGGTTGTAGAGGATTCCCATGCAGCAGTTGTTGCTCAGATAGAACCAGGCGCTTTTCTCTATCGCCATCTCCCTTGTAAGATGACGCAGGCAGAGCGTCTCTTTCCTACGCGCGTTCTTGAGAATGTCTTTCTGCTTTACAAGGCCAGACTCGGTTTTGCGGAGCACGCCTGCGTTCTCGTTTACAAAAGCCGCAGTCATATCGCCATACTTTTCGGCCGCATATGTGAGAAATTTTGTCTGCTGTTCAGTGATATAAAGCAGAAGCATCGGCCAAGTCGAGTCTTTTTCTTTGGAAGTGATGATTGACTGAAAAAGAGCGTCTCCGTTCTCACCGTTCTGCCTGTTGCGGAATCTGCGGTTGCTTCTGACGATGATGACAACGGTGATAAGAGCAAGCAGGAACATCACCCAGTGACCTCCGAAATGCATGGCTGCGACAATAAGACCGGCACCAATGAAAGCGGCTCCTGCCGTAAGAAACCACCCGCCAATGACGGAAATCACTCCTGTGATCCGGAATACAGCACTTTCTCTGCCCCATGCGCGGTCGGCGAGCGAAGTTCCCATCGCCACCATGAATGTGACAAAAGTGGTGGAAAGCGGGAGTTTAAGCGAAGTGCCGAGAGCGATAAGAGCTCCTGCGAGCACAAGATTGACAGAGCCACGGACAAGGTCGAAGGCCGCACCCTGTTCCATTATGGTCTGGTCAGTATCGAAACGCCTGTTGAACCATCTGCGCACACGCACCGGAGTCACACTTCTCACCCATGCGAGAAAAGAGAGAGTCCATCTGACCAGACGGCGTGCGATTCGCGATGAGCCGAACATCTCGTCACCACCTTGCTGACTGCCGAGACCGATCTCGGTCTTTGCCACATTGCGGGCTTTGCGCGAAGTGGCGAGCGATACCACCATCACTGCTCCAGCTCCTATGAGGAAGTATACCGGAGTGTCGGCAGGCCCGTTGAGAGAACCCATGAGAAAACCGTGCAGGTCACCTCCGCCGTTGGCGGCATAGTCCTGCCATGAAGCAAGACCGCTCAGCGGAACTCCTATAAAGTTCACGAGGTCGTTTCCGGCAAATGCCATTGCAAGTGCGAATGTGCCCATCAGAACCACGACCTTGAGCACATTGACCCGGCACATGTGGAGCAACTGCATCAGAACGGTAAAGAATGCCAGACATGACAATATGATGACCGCGGTATGCTCCTTGATCCACAATTTCACTTCCGGAGTCATGAATGACAGGTCTTTGGCACCCTTGATAAGCAGAAAATAAATGATCGCTGTCGAGCATATGCCGCCAAATATTCCGATCTTCCATTTCAGACGGCTGCGGTAGTTGAACGAGAAAATCATTCTTGAAAGAAACTGTACCACTGTACCGAAAAAGAATGCTATCGCCACCGACAGGAAAATTCCGAGTATCACCGACAAGGCCTTTTCGGTATTTAGAAGATCGTTAAGGCCAAGATCCAGACCTCCCGCCATCTTTATGAGGGCAACCACAAATGTGGCGCCAAGCAGTTCGAACACCATCGAGACTGTGGTCGATGTCGGCATTCCCAGCGAGTTAAAGACGTCGAGAAGTATTATGTCGGTCACCATGACCGCCATGAAGATGCAGATAATGTCGTAAAACGAGAAATGCTCGGGTCTGAATATTCCATGACGGGCAATATCCATCATGCCGTTGCTCATCGCCGCACCGATAAAGACTCCTATCGACGCTACAATGAGGACTCTCTTGAAAGAGGCTGCTCCCGAACCTATGGCCGAGTTCAGGAAGTTGACTGCATCATTGCTGACACCCACCGACAGATCGAAGATGGCGAGCATGAACAGAAACACCACTATACAAAGAAATAATATTTCCATAGACTTTACATTTGATTTTATTTGCAAAATAACATGGAAATCGTTTCAAAAATGTTACATGCCGGTTAATCTTTTGTGAAATCAGAAGCAGTCATGTGACACTGTCGAAAGTCATACGGAAAGAAAGCCCTCCTGTCCGGAGGTTCTCGACCCGGATGTCTCCACCATTAGCCATGACTGCATTTTTTACGATAGCAAGCCCGAGACCAGTGCCTCCGGCTGCCCTCGAACGCCCTTTGTCGACACGGTAGAAGCGTTCGAACAGCCGAGGCAGATGTTCGTCCGACACGCCGGTGCCATTGTCTGAAACTGTGAGAGCAATCTTATTGGCAGACAGGGAATCCGCCTTGATCGTAAGTGCCGACCCACCGCTATACGCAACGGCATTGTCGATAAGATTGCTGAACACAGACTCAAGCAGCGAACGGTTTCCTTCGATATAGACAGGAGTCGCGATCCTGACATCGATCGTCATTCCTCTGCGGGCAGCCATGGGGGTTCTGTCAGCCACAACGTCTCTGATGACAGACACCAGATCCAGACGTTCTTTCCTTATTGCATCGCCACCTTCGTCCATCCGTGTTATGACGGCGACATCGGCAAGCAGACACTGAAGGCGCTTGGTGTCTGACAGGCATCTCTCGAGAAAAGCCTGACGCTTTTCCTGATTCATGTCGGGATGTGCAAGCATGGTCTCCACACAAAGCCTGATGGAAGAGACCGGAGTCTTGAGCTCATGATTGATGTTGCTTGTCAGACGCTTCTTCATACGCTCTCTTTCCTTCTGTTCGTGCATGGCAGCGCGGTGCTCCCTGTCGCGGTCGGCATTTGCCTGCTGCAACCGCGCATAGAGGCGGACAAGGTGGTTGGATATGTCTCCGAGTTCGTCATGCGGAAATGGTTCGGTGTCGGATATCATCACGCCCCGCTCCATGTTTTCCGCAAACCGGCTCAGGCGGCTGATGTGGATTCCAACGCGCCTCGTGGCAAAATAGCCGAGCACACACATGACGGCTGTCACCGCTCCCATTACCCATAAAAAACCATAGTCGGCCTCAAGAAGGCTGTCGAGCGAAACTGAATATGGCACCGCAGTGCGGACTATTACACCTTGCTTTCCCTTGCGTGCAGAATAGAAATAATTCTCACCTGTGCTTTCGCTGTGCCGCCTGACAGCATAGCCCGAGCCTGAGGCAAGAGCCTGTCTGATCTCCTCGCGGTCAAGATGACCTGTGCGGTGTATCGTATCGAGAGTATTGTCATAGAGAACGTCTCCGCGGTCAGAGATTACACTTATCCTCAGATCCTCGAACGGACTGAAATCATCTAATACAATCTCTTCGGGCATCTTGCCTCTGTTGATTTCAGCAAGAATGACCTCATTGACAAGTTGCAGTCTTGAGTCCAGCTCAGCGGCTTTAAACTGCTTCTCCCTGTGATATTGGAAAAACACGAAGCAGCCCACCATAAGCAGTGAGTAGCCGAGCAGCCAGAAGAAAAGTCTGGCGGGATAAGAGAGTCTATTCGACGAAGCCATATCCGTAACCTGATCTTGTTACTATATTTTTGCCATACGCGCCGATTTTCTGCCTTATCCTTGTAATATTGACATCAACGACGCGGTCAAGCACCACAGTCTCTCCTGGCCATATGTCTCTGAGGAGTTCTTCACGTGAGAAAACATGACCCGGGTTAGACATCAGCTTCCTCAGGATCTCGAATTCCTTTCTGGGCAATTTTACAGTCTCGCCGTCGACACTGCATGTCTTGTCGGGAATCGACAGAGAAAGACCCTTATAGATGAGTCTGTCATGTTCGCGCGGCTTCAACTGCCTATGAGCGGCAGACCTCCTGAGCACGGATCTGATTCTGGCGAGAAACTCTCGCAATGAATATGGTTTTGTGATGTAGTCGTCGGCTCCTATATCAAGTCCGGATATGATATCATCCTCACTGTCGCGTGCGCTGCAGAATATGACGGGAACTGCCGCTGTGGCCGGGTTGGACTTCATGATGCGGGCAAGCTGCACTCCGGAGATTTCTCCCATCATCACATCGAGCACAACAAGATCATAGGCCGACAGATCAAGCGATAACGCCTCCTCAGCACTGTGCGCGGCTTCGGCCTCATATCCCTCGGCTTCAAGATTGAAACACAATGCTTCGCAAAGTGTATCCTCGTCGTCGACTACGAGTATGCGCTTGTTTTTATCATCTGATTGTGCCATATCAGTTTATTGCGGAATCGATCAATATTCTTTATAACAATAAGGATGATTTGACAGTTCTCAACGAAATCCGCCTTCGGATGCGTCTGTCAACAGGATGCCGGACAATGATAGAAACAGAGCGGGGGAAATGAACGGTTTTTCCGTACATTTCCCCCGGAGACTTGATTCACGACACAATCGTGACACGGTTTTGAAGAATCAGTATTTAGTCTACCATATTAGGCTCGGGTCCGTACTGGTTCATGCCCGGATCAGAGGGCTTGCAGAACCAGACGATCAGAAGAATCGCTCCGATAAGAGGCACAAGCGATATGAATATCCACCAGCCGCTTTTGGAAATATCATGAAGACGGCGGACACTAAGTCCGAGTCCCGGCAGAAGAAGTGCCAGAGATACCAGACTCTGAATCACTGAAACAGTTGTCGGGCCTGCTCCGAATATGCCGAGCACGAAACCAATGACAACACCGAGAATCATTGTAAAAAGGACATACCACCAGTAATCAGAGCGGGAAGCCCGGCCTGAAAAATTGCAGTAATTCTGAGCGAGAGCCTTGTTTACAGCCTCTCCGAATGATACCTGTTTCTGATACATAAGATAAAATTTAGGTTAGTAGATTATATTGATATCAAACCTCGCCGCACAAAATTCTGCACGGCGAGGTTTCAGATCATAACCTGTGCTTATCAGCCGTTGATGCCGACATGCTCGACATCAATGATGTCTTCAGGGCTGTCGGTGAGCTGAAGAGCAGCGAGTTCCTCCTTATTGGCCACTACAAGTTTCTGATACTCGCGAAGACCTGTTCCTGCAGGAATCAGATGACCGCAGATCACATTCTCCTTCATTCCTTCGAGAGTGTCTGACTTGCCGTTGATGGCGGCCTCATTGAGCACCTTGGTGGTTTCCTGGAATGAAGCAGCCGACATGAAGCTTGAAGTCTGGAGAGCGGCACGGGTGATACCCTGAAGAATCTGGCGCGAAGTGGCGGGCACCGCGTCGCGGACAGTCATGGTGCGGAGATCCTTGCGCTTGAGCGACGAGTTCTCGTCGCGGAGCTTGCGCTGCGTGATGATCATGCCCGCACGGTAGGTCTGGCTGTCGCCGGCATCGGTAATGTACTTCTTGCCCCAGATGCTGTCGTTCTCATCCATGAAGTCGCGCTTGTCGACGATCTGCTGCTCAAGGAAGCGGGTGTCACCCGGATCGATGATGTTGACCTTGCGCATCATCTGGCGGACGATTACCTCGAAGTGCTTGTCGTTGATCTTCACACCCTGCATGCGGTATACATCCTGAACCTCGTTCACAATGTATTCCTGAACTGCCGTCGGGCCCATGATGTTGAGGATATCCTCAGGAGTTGTGGCACCGTCGGAAAGAGGAGTTCCGGCACGCACATAGTCGTTCTCCTGCACAAGAATCTGCTTCGACAGGGGCACGAGATACTTCTTCTCCTGACCGAGCTTGCTTGTTACGGAAATCTCGCGGTTACCTCTTTTGATCTTACCGATCATGACCTCACCGTCGATTTCGGACACGACTGCAGGGTTCGACGGGTTGCGAGCCTCGAACAGCTCAGTGACACGGGGCAGACCGCCCGTGATGTCACCGGCACTGTTGCTCGCACGCGGAATCTTCACGAACACCTCACCCGGAGAGAGCTTGTCGCCTTCGTTGATGAGAAGGTGTGCGCCCACAGGGAGAGAATATGTGCGGATGAGTTCGCCATCGGAGCCGTAGAGCTGAGCCGAGGGGACCTTAGTACGGTCCTTAGACTCGATGATTATCTTTTCGTGGAGGTTGGTGCCCTCTTCCGACTCGACGCGGTAGGTGACACCCTCTTCGACATTCTCGAAACGGACGGTACCGCCTTCCTCAGCCACGATAACGGCGTTGAAAGGGTCCCACTCGCAGATCATGGTTCCGGCGGTGACTTCCTGACCCTCCTTGCAGTAGAGTCTCGAACCATAGGGTATGTTGGCGTTCATGAGCACTATGCCAGACTTGGGCTCGACGATACGCATCTCGGCCATACGACCGACTACGATATCTACTCCGTCCTTGTCTTTGACCGTGCGGAGCTCCTCGATCTCAAGACGACCGTCATGACGAGTGGTCACATCCTTCTTCGCAGCGACGTTACCGGCCACACCACCGACGTGGAACGTACGGAGTGTAAGCTGAGTACCCGGCTCACCGATCGACTGGGCGGCGATCACGCCGACTGCCTCACCTTTCTGCACCATGCGGTGAGTGGAGAGATTGCGTCCGTAGCATTTGGCGCAGACGCCTTTCTTCGACTCGCACGTAAGGACCGAACGGATCTCGACAGACTCGATCGGAGATTTCTCTATGCGCTCCGCAGCAGCCTCGGTGATCTCCTCACCTGCGCGGACGATGATATCCTCAGGATTATAGGGATCGACAACATCGTGCACAGACACACGACCGAGGATACGCTCAGAGAGCGATGCCACAACCTCTTCATTGTTCTTAATCTCGGTGCATACAAGGCCGCGGAGCGTTCCGCAGTCCTCCTCGTTGATGATCACGTCGTGGGCGACATCGACGAGACGACGAGTCAGATAACCGGCGTCGGCTGTCTTGAGCGCGGTGTCGGCAAGACCCTTACGCGCACCGTGGGTAGAGATGAAGTACTCAAGCACCGACAGACCCTCCTTGAAGTTCGCAAGAATCGGGTTCTCGATGATCTGACCACCTTCGGCACCTGCCTTCTGGGGCTTCGCCATAAGACCACGCATACCTGAAAGCTGACGAATCTGGTCTTTCGAACCACGCGCACCGGAGTCAAGCATCATGTAGACAGAGTTGAATCCCTGCTGGTCCTCTTCCATCTGCTTCATCAGCGTGGATGCGAGATGGTCGTTTACATGTGTCCAGATATCGATCACCTGGTTGTAACGGTCGTTACCGGTGATGAAACCCATTGCGTAGTTGTTGAGCACCTCTTCGACCTGAGCATGACCCTCGGCCACGTACTGGGCCTTCTCCTCGGGTATGATCACGTCGCCGAGGTTGAAGCTCAGACCGCCGCGGAATGCCATTCTGTATCCGAGATTCTTGATATCGTCGAGGAACTGGGCCGAACGCGTCACACCGCAAGTCTTGATGACATTGCTGATGATTCCGCGGAGAGATTTCTTAGATATGATCTCGTTGACATATCCGATCTCCTTGGGCACATACTGGTTGAACAGGACACGTCCTACAGAAGTGTTGTCTCTGAGGACTTTGACAGGTTTGCCGTCTACCACATCCTCCACGAGGATCGTTACAGGCGCATGAAGAGTGACACGACCTTCGTTATAGGCGATCTCCGCCTCTTCGGGACCGTAGAATATGGTACCCTCACCCTTGTCGCCCTTGCGGAGCTTGGTTATATAGTACAGACCGAGCACCATGTCCTGCGAAGGCACGGTGATAGGTGCTCCATTGGCGGGGTTGAGAATGTTGTGGGCACCGAGCATGAGCATCTGCGCCTCAAGGATCGCCTCATTGCTGAGAGGAAGGTGCACAGCCATCTGGTCACCGTCGAAGTCGGCATTGAATGCCGTACATGCGAGCGGGTGGAGCTGGATTGCCTTACCCTCGATCATCCGGGGCTGGAATGCCTGGATACCGAGACGGTGAAGTGTCGGGGCACGGTTCAGCAACACGGGGTGACCTTTCATGACATGTTCGAGGATATCCCATACTACGGGTTCCTTGCGGTCGACGATCTTCTTGGCACTCTTGACAGTCTTCACGATGCCGCGCTCTATGAGCTTGCGGATCACGAAAGGCTTGTAAAGCTCTGCCGCCATGAGCTTGGGAATGCCGCACTCATGCATCTTGAGCTCGGGTCCTACGACGATCACCGAACGAGCCGAATAGTCGACACGCTTACCGAGAAGGTTCTGACGGAAACGGC
>CAMWRV010000004.1 GCA_947176745.1 uncultured Muribaculaceae bacterium | reverse complement strand
ACAAGGACATTACTCTATCTGCTCCCGGCACTCTTGCTTCCGCACTTGGTGATGATATCAACGAGATTGATTCGCTTGTAGTGCGTGGTCCAATCAATGCGGCGGATTTCCATACTATTTGGAGCAGTAGTTTCTACGGAGGATTGACTGTAGCCAACCTTGAATATGCGCAGATAGCGGGCAATCGAATACCTCAAAATGCATTTTGGTATCAGTCGGAGCAATACACCCCCGGCTCGGAGTATATAGATTGCATCCCTTTACGTAGAATTATACTCCCTGAGGGATTGGTAGAAATAGGTGAACGTACGTTCTCATATGCTATACACTTAGAATCCATCAATATTCCCTCTAAATTGCAGAAACTTGGAATTTATTGCTTTTCCGATTGTATATCATTAGCGGCTAATCCTCTGCAACTGCCTGAAGGTTTGATGGATATACCCGCAATGTGTTTTATGAATTGCGAGTCGTTAGATGAAATAATACTCCCGAACACAATAAAACATATAGGTGAAGGGGCATTTTATCGGGCCAAAATTAAATGTATCAATTTCCCAGACGGTTTGCAGTCAATTGGCAATGCTGCATTTTATTCATCTGACCTTGAAGAGGTTTTACTTCCAAACTCTTGTCAGCAATTTTCAGGTACTCATCAATTTGCGTTAAATCACGAATTAAGAAAAATAAATCTTCCACACGGAGTAACGGATATACCTAACTGCTTTGTCTATAACGATATTAATTTATCGGAATTTGATATTCCATCCACCGTTGAGACAATTGGAGCAGATGCATTGTCTACATGTATGGTATTGTCCGATGTTTTATTGCATGAAGGATTAAAAGAGGTAGAATCTAATGCCTTCTGGTACTGTAGCTCACTCAAAAACTTAGTATTCCCCTCATCATTAACATATTTAGGCGGTGCTTCTTGCCAATATCTTCAGTCATTGGAAGCAATATATTGTAGCGCACTAACTCCACCTATATGCGATGAGGACCCATCAAATAAAGGACGTAACCATACATTCGGTCCCATATCAGGTCAGCCCGGTCATTTATGTACTCCAAACGACATCCCGGTTTATGTTCCAGTTGGGACTTCCCGTTTGTATGCTTCTGCTTACGGATGGAATTATTTTACGAATTTTGTAGAAACCGACAATTTTCCATCTTCCGGCATTGACAGTGTGGCAATTGACACCAATGAAAAGGACAGAGAAGTACCGCTATATGATTTGTGCGGTAGAAAAGTCAGGAATCCTCAACCTGGAAGTATCTATATACAGTCCGGCAAGAAGATTATTGTAAAGTGATAAATGAATCGAAAACTCATAATACTACTTATAGGTTTAATTGTCAATGGTTTGTGCAATGCTAAGGCCATTGACAATGACGTTTTACCCTCAGACCGGAACCATTGGACTGTAACCGTAGCATACGATGCCTCCATCCCGGGAAAATGGAAACCGACAAATGGCTCATTCAAGATGTTTAAGCCCGGTAGCGGTATTAGTGTCGGAGCAGATTATATGATGCTTATTGGCAATAACGTCTTCTTTGAACCCGGTGCCCGCTTCTTCATTGACAACTACCGTTATGATAATATTACTATTGGAGCCGGGACTCCAGAAGAACCGTTAAAAATGTATGATCCGCCAGTACGAAAAATAGGATTTCGCATCCCTTTGACGGTAGGATACAAACTTGATATTTTCAACAAGGGTAGTCTATTTCTGTCAACAGGACCAGAACCTATTATTGGGTTGCCTGCCCGTTAAGTACATGACAAAAATTTGAAAACATCGAATTTTTGTCATGTACTTAAGCGGAATTTATTAATTTTGCATTCTGAAACCGAAAGGTCACGGTCATTATGATAAAGTCTGAAAACAGAACTGCCGCCCGCGGAGGGCGGCTCAAAGGCCATGGCGCCATGATGGGTGCCGAAATATTATGGGGCGTGAGCGCCCCGCTGGGGAAAGCGATCATCGCCGCCGGCATGTCTCCCCTGCTGCTTACAGGCTGCCGCATGTGGGGCGCAGCCATTCTTTTCTGGATATTGTCGCTGTTCACTCCCCGCGAGCATGTTCCGGCCCGCGACCTCGGACTGATGTTTTTCGCCGCCCTGCTCGGCGTCGTGATCAACCAGTGCTGCTTCGTGTGGGGGTTGGGACTCACCTCTCCGGTCAACGCCTCGATCATAACCACCTCGCTTCCGATTCTTACAATGGTTCTTGCCGCCGTAGTGCTCGGCGAACCTATAACACGCCTCAAGGCCGGCGGCGTATTTCTCGGAGCAGCCGGCGCGCTTGCCCTGATAGCCGGAAGTTCTTCAGACAGTGGCGGCGGAAGCATCGCGGGCGACCTGCTGGTGATCTGCGCGCAGATGTCGTTCACATGCTATCTGGTGTTCTTCAAGAAACTGATAGGCAGGTATTCCCCTGTCACACTTATGAAATGGCTCTTCACTTACGCAGCTCTGTGCGTTCTGCCGTTCACATGCACCGAATGGGCCGACACCGACTGGAGCGCAGCTCCGGGCATTGTGGCCTGGGGAACGGCGGCGTTTGTCGTCGGCCCGACATTTCTGAGCTATCTTCTCCTGCCTGTGGGTCAAAAGAACCTACGTCCGACCGTGACCGCCATGTACAACTACGTGCAGCCCGTCATTGCCACCCTCGTGGCCGTATGGGCCGGACTCGGGCGTTTCACCGCCGTCAACGCCGTGGCAGTCGTCATGATCTTCACAGGCGTATTCCTTGTGACCCGCAGCAAGGCACGCCATGAAATCGCGTCTCAGCCGGCAAGCCCGCAGGCATAGACCAGTTCGACGAGCGGATCGGCGAGAAACGCCGTCAGTATACCGTTGATTATCAGTCCAAGTGTGGCATAGGCACCAAAACGCTCGCCATACTCGCTCACACGGTTCGTGCCCATGACATGCGCCGCCGTGCCCATGCTGAGGCTACGCGACACAGGACTTTTGACACGTCCCCATGTCATCATCTTCAGTCCCGTCATGGCTCCTATCATGCCGACGACCACCACAATGGCCGACGTAAGAGCCGGAATTCCACCTATCTGCCGTGAGATCTCAAGCGCGATGGGAGTCGAGACTGACTTCGGGGCGAGAGAACGCACCACATCCTCGCCCGCGCCGAGCAGGGCGGCGATCACCACCACCGAGACTATGCCGACCACGCAACCAGCCAGCTCGGCCAGAAGAAGCGGCATAAGCTGACGGCGTATGTGCCGCAGTTCGCTGTACAGTGGCAACGCCAGCGCGACAATGGCCGGCTTGAGCCAGAACTCGATGAGCTGCCCGCTCTTGTAATACTCGTCGTAAGATATGCCCGTAGCTCGCAGAAACAGGATCAGGGCGGCGATGGTCAGCACCATCGGATTGAGCAGCGCTATGCCTGTGCGTGTCTGAAGACGCGAGAAGACCCAGAAAAGCAGGAACGTGAGCGTTACAAGAAAAAGCTCGCTCCTGATAAACAATGCGATATCCATTTACCTGCGTTTTTTGTAATACCTGTGAAGTAACTCATAGAGACGGCCCGTCACCACAAGCACAAGGAAGATGCTTACCACCGTGGCCACCGTGATCGGAATCCACTCCGCCGCGATTATGTCGAAATAAAGCATGAGAGCCACCCCGGGCGGCACAAAGAAAAAGGCCATGTTTTTTATCAGAAACCGGCAGACCGGAGCGATCGACTCCGGTCTGACCACCCCGCGCTCAAGCAGGACGGTCAGGACGAGCATGCCCAGAATACTCCCGGGGATATCGAGCCCCGGAATGAACGCCAGCAGCTCTCCGACAAGAAGACACCCGAAAATTATGCCGAACTGTTTTGCCATATACAGCTATTGTTTAAACAACTTCATTACATCAGTCTGCAAAATTACTCATTTTCTATTGAATATTTAAGGACACACTCAAATTTAATCGTCCTACAATGCCCGGAATCCACAGAAAAAAGTTATCTTTGCATATGCTGCGCCAGACCGCGTGCACACATGCCCTGCCGCATGCCAGACTAACGACAACCGATATGGACGCAATGACAGATAAATTCAGAAACGCGCTTGCCGAGGAATCCGATTGTCCGCTCTCCGACCATATCTTCGGCCTGATCACCGACAATGCCGACACACTCGTTTTCCAGAAAGGGGAGCCGGTGGTGGATCTCGGCAGATACGACCCCGACATCTACATCATCCGCAGCGGAATAGTGCGCGGATACATGCTCGAACAGGGCGTCGAGACCAACGTATACTTCGGCATGGAGGGAACTCTGGTCGCCTCGATGCAGAGTTTCTCGACCGGAGCTCCGTCGATCATTCGCATAGAGGCCTGCTGCCACACTGAAATGCTGCGGATCAGAAAAAACACATTCGACCGCCTCATGACAGAATCCAACGAATTCTGCCGCTGGGTGGCAGGCGTGTTCATGCGCCAGAGCTGCTATGCCGAACTTAAGGCGAAGGTGATGAACGGCGACGCCCGCTGGCGATACGAATGGCTTGAAAGATGCCGTCCGGAACTCTTCGACAACGTGCCGCTCAAAGCCATAGCCTCCTACCTCAAGATGACCGAAGTCCACGTGAGCCGCATTCGCAAAAGAATCGCACAAGGCGAGAAATTCTGACATATTCCAACAAAATATCGCCTCATCGCGACACAAGCACAAGTTATTTTAAGGAGAAACATTAGTGCCGATTCAAATGTTCCTATAAATAACGAATAGAATCTTACTTCCTCAAAAGTTTGTTAGTCTGAGGAAAAAGTTATAACTTTGCCTAAACTACAAGTTGAAGCTATGATACGTTCAATTCCTAATCCTCCAATGGATAGAGATGATGTCGCTCGTTTCCGTTGTAATCTTGAGAAACATCTCAGGGGGGATTTTAATGCAGAAGAACGACATCGTAATGCTGAGCGTAAAGCCCGTACAGAAGCAAATGCCAACCGAATAATTGCAAATTGTGGAGGAAAGAACCCGCTTCTTGGATATTAAATCACAAATTCAAATCAGATTAATGAATGACGCAGATTATGCAAATATGTCTGCGTTTTCATGTGGTGTAAAAACACTTGACGATTTCTTCCAATTAGAGGTAAAAGAGTGCGTCCGACGTCATTATCTATCAGCATATACTGTGTTTTTGGATACAGGGGCAATAGTAGCCGCATTTACTCTTATGAATGATGCTTTAATGATTGGCAGTCAAACCGAGAAAGATGATTTTATTGAGGATTTGAAGTTAGAGACAGATGAAGATGTTGTAGCTTTTCTTAATCGTCAATCATCATATCCTGCTATTAACATAGGTCATCTTGGAACATTAAAGGATTATCAGGGCCTGGGAATTGGTTCTATGATAATAGATCTCGTAGCTGATACTTATGCTAAACATCGGCAATCCGGTTGCCAATTCATTACAGTAGATGCCCTAAATAACGACAGAACGACAAGTTTTTATTATAAGAACTCTTTTGGGTTTCAGACAAATCGAGATTCGGCCTCTCCAACAAGGCGAATGTATCGAATATTATAAAAACATAAAACCGTGGTAAGACCTCATCCAACAAAGATGCCGTCCGGAACTCTTCGACAACGTGCCGCTTAAAGCCATAGCCTCCTACCTCAAGATGACCGAAGTCCACGTGAGCCGCATTCGCAAAAGAATCGCACAAGGCGAGAAATTCTGACATATTATCAATAAAATCCAATACAGCATAACACAAATTAACATAGGTTATTTTTCAGACTGCAAAAAGGTTTTAGTTTTGCCGTACGGTTACTGACCGTGCGGCATTTTCATATAGAAGACCAAGACTCCATCCCACATCTGATCATAACAAACAAAACTATACGACTATGAGGAAAAACCGACTTTTACTGACAGTGGCGGCCATGACGGCATTGCCAGCCATGGCATTGCTGACCGCCAACCGCAACGCCATCAGCCGCGGTCCGGTATTCGGAAGAGAATTTCAGAATCCTCCCGCCGAGACCAGCACCGCAAAAGAGCCGGAGACCAAAGCCGGCGTCACTGCGGATCCGCGCGACGCGGCTCCGCGCCTCAATGCCGCTCCTGAAGGCACGGAACTTCCGCCAATCGTGGCGTCAGTCTACGATTACGCAACCGGAACCATCGGCATGTACCGGCTTCCCGAACTTTCCGGCGGAGAGATGGAGGCCATCAGCCAGATCTCATCTTACTACGGCGGTACGCTCGACGGCAACCTCTACTACGCCTGTCACGACGGGCGATATGAGGATTACTGGGACACCGATTCCGATCCACACGGCCACAAGATCCAGGCATACAGCATTACCGACTGGCAACCGCAGGGAAACGAGATAAATATCGCGACATACCGTGCAAGCGACATAGCCATCCACCCGGAGACCGGAACCGCCTACGCATACTGCGACTACGGCTCGATGATGTTCCATCTCTACAGCATCGACCTTGACTCTGGCGAACAGACCGACCTCACGCCGGGAGCCAACTTCGTATTTGGCGAAGACTGCCGCGCTCTCGCCTTCAACACGGAAGGCACTCTCTACGGCGTGACCAAATCGGGCACATTCGGCATCGTCGACATCACCACCGGAAAGACATCGAAAATAGCCGATCTCGGGCTTTCGGGCGACTACCAGCACGGATGGAGCGGAACATTCGATCCTGACTCCGGCAACTTCCTCTTCATCTACAACGGATCGCCCGACTGGGGATCGACTCACGAGTCGCGCCTTTACTCCATCAATCCCGACACCGGCGACTACACACTGCTCGCCGACTTCACGGGGAAATGTATCACCTCGATGTTCGTGCAGCCGGAGATTGTGGCCGACAACGCTCCAGGTATTCCGGCCGATATCGCCGGTTCTTTCCCCGACGGGTCTCTTGCTGGCTCCATATCGTTCACAATGCCCTCCACGCTTCATGACGGTTCTCCGGCATCGGGCGACGCCGGATGGCAGATATACGACGGAAGCGAGCTTGCAGCCTCCGGCACGTCGCGCTACGGAGAGACTGTCTCCGCCGACATTACGGTTTCATCGGGCGGCAAACATTCTTTCTCGGTCTGCGCCACCAATTCCGCCGGCGCCGGAAAGAAAGCCAGACTTACCCTCTGGACCGGTCCCGACATACCCATCTCCCCCGCCAACATAAACGTTGACTTCAACGAGAAATCCAACACATTCTCTATCAGCTGGGACGCAGTCACCGAGGGCGTCAACGGAGGATATGTCGACGCAGCCGGCGTCACATACGATGTGACACGCCTTCCGGGAGACTGCCCGGTGGCCGAAGGGATCTCCGCGACATCCGCCACACTCGTCTACGAACCCACAGGAATCGAGTCGGTTACATTCGCGGTCACCGCACACAACGGCGACCTGCTGTCTGCTCCAGGGCTGAGCGTGCCGACACTCACCGGCGCGCTCGAACTCCCGTATGACCTCGCCGACGCCCCGATGTACAGCCTTCTTGAAAACTGGACGATCATCGACGCCAACGGCGACGGCCGCACCTGGGACTCAAGCAGCTACGACGGCATATACTATTCATATACATCGTCAAACGCGGCCGACGACTGGGCCGTGACCCCGCCTCTCAAGGCATACAAAGGCTGCAAGTACAAGATCCACGCCGCATTCAAATGCCATATGTCATCCTGCCCGGAGAAAATCGAGGTAAAGGCGGGCTATGCGCCGTCGGCCGCCGACATGACGATCGAACTGCTGCCGGAAACCGTGATCGACCAGACTGACCCTATGGCATTTGACTTCGAGCTTGTGCCCGACCGCGACGGCAAGATCTTCATCGGGTTTCACGCTGTCAGCGATGCCGATATGTATAAGCTGAAGATCGCGGAACTCACCATAGCCGCACCCGTCAACGAGTCTGCCCCTGCCGCTCCGGTCATAACCCGTGTGACCGCCGACCGAACCGGAGCTCTCCTTGCCGAGGGAACCGTCACCGTGCCTGTCTCGGCTGAAAACGGCTCCTCTCTTTCTTCTGTCAGCCGGCTTGAGGTGTTGCGCGGCAATACGGTAGTGGCCGTTGTCGACGATCCGCTGCCGGGCGAATCTGTCGGATTCAGCGACACATCAGTGACCGAAGACTCCGAATGCACATATGTGGCCGTGGCATACAACGGAGATCTGAAAGGCTCCCTGTCAGAACCTTTCAAGACATTTGTCGGCATAAACAGGCCGGCGGAACTCGACAATATCGTGATCAGCCGGTCTGCCGGAGATCCCCGCAAGGCTTATGTCACATGGGACGCTCCTGAGACCGACTGGCTCGGATATCCTCTCAACGGCGACGTGACGTACTCTCTCGAAGTCTATCCCGACAATGCATACTACCACGGCAACAAGACATATGAGAATATCGCCGACACCGGATTCGAGTTCGAGCCTGTGTTCGACACCGGCCGCGACCACGGATTCACATTCGTGAAAGTCCGCGCCGTCAACTCCGCCGGCCAGGGTTACCCGGAAAAAAGCGCCAACATCTATGTCGGCGAGCCGCTGAAGCTGCCGTTCAGAGAATCCTTCCCGAACTACACGCTTGAACACCCCTGGGGCGACGGCGAGTCCAACGGCCCGCAGATCGGATCGATCACCGATGACGAACGCGCACTGGCCCTTCAGCAGTATAACGGATGGAACAGGCTGATGGACGCCTCGTTCCAGAGCGCGGAAGGCTCGCAGGACCATGACAACGGTTTCGCCGGAATGTTCGGCTGGAGCTACGTCAACGACGAGCAGGGCAACTATCACAACGAGTGGACCGAGCTGCTGTCGCCGGCGATCGACCTTTCAGGCACGGAGAAGCCGATGCTCACATTCTACACCTACAACTGGCTCCGCTACGGCAACAAAGACATGAACGAGCTCGACATATATGCCGTCACTCCCGACGACACGCGCCACCAGGTTCTTCATCTTGTCATCGGTGATCTCGGCAATATCCAGGCATGGGAACACGTGGCCGTCGACCTGACGGAATTCAGCGGACAGACTGTCCGGCTCGTATTCAAGGGTACGATCCGCGCCCAGGGCGACAACGGCTATAACTGGATACTGATCGACAACATCAGCATCGACCGTCTCGCCGCCGTCGATCTCGGCATAGCCGACATAGAGGCACCCGTACAGGCCGTGCCCGGCGAGGAATTCACCATCTCCGCGCGCATCAGCAATCTCGGAGCCTCGGGCGTGGCATCACACAAGGCCGTGCTCTCGCACAACGGATCGCCTGTGGCCGAGAAGGAACTTGGAGAACTCGGATTCAGCCGGAGCTCTGCAGTCAGCTTCACCCATAAACTCGGCGTGCAGGACCCGGTAGGAAATGCGTTCACCATATCTGTCATTGCCGACGGCGACGAGGTTCCGGACAACAACACTTCTGCCGAAGTGACCGTGGCCCGCAACCTGAAGCTTCTCCCCGAGCCCGACGCAGTGCACATCGACCCCGACGGCTCTCGCCTCGGATGGAAAGAACCTGATTTCAGCTCAGCCGTCCCCGAAGCGTTCACCGACGATTTCGAGTCATATCCCGTTGTGGAGAACGAACGCTTCCTCACCGAGGCGGGCGAATGGATCTTCATCGACGCCGACGGCGCCCCGATCGGAGGTATGGTCAGTTCGTCGACCTGGGAACTTCTCGAATTCCCCGGCATTCCGACACACTCCGCACAGTCGTGGTGGGTGCAGAGCCGTCTGTTCGAGGAATTCAGCGACACCTATTACGGTCATGACAACAGCTTGCAGTATCTTGCCAACATGTATGTGGTCAACGAGACATTCACCGCAGGCGTGCAGCAGGACGACTGGGCCATCACTCCCGAACTGTGCGGACGCGAACAGCTCGTGACCCTCTGGGCAAGAAGCTACAACCGCTCGACTCCGGAGACTGTCGAGTTCCTCTACAGCGACGGAAGCACCGATCCGGAATCGTTCAGACTGATCAGACGCATCGACGAACTTCCCGGCGACTGGACGCAATACGCCCTTGTCGTGCCCGAAGGGGGACGCCGGTTCGCCATCCGCGGATGCTCTTACGCCGTGACCGGAACAGCCCAGACCTTCATCGACGATGTGACATTCTATCCGGCAGCGGGCACTCCGCAGGATCTTGACCTGATAGGATACAACGTCTATTGCGACAACAGTCTGCTCACGCCTACGCCGATAAAAGACCTTGAATTCACCTCACTTCCCGACGGATCGCATGAATTCGCCGTGTCGGCGGTCTACGCCTCGGGCGAGTCGCGTGCGGTCACTGCCATAGTAGGCAACGGTGTCGAGGCCATCGGAACCCTCATGACAAAAGTGTCGGCACTCCCCGGACGCATCATCATCGAGAATCTGGCCGGCCGACGCTGGCGCATAGTATCGGTATCAGGCATCACCGTAGCGGCAGGTGAGGGCGCGGACCGCGCCGAGACAGAAGTTCCGGCAGGCGTCTATCTCGTCACGGCAGGCGCCAAGACCCACAGGATCATCGTCAGATGAGAATCGTCATAACCCCGTAAAAAAGAAGTCCCGGCCACACGCCGGGACTTCCGTCATTATTGTTGCAAGAGCTAAGTATAGAATGTGTCAGAAATTATCTGATAATTCCAGACACATTCCTGTGATGTTTCTTAACGAACGCTTATCTTGAGTGTATGGCGCGATCCGTCGGCAGAGACAGCCACTGCCACGTAGACACCCTGGCCGAGAGCGCTCGCGTCTACCGAACCGTGACCTCCGGCCACAGCCGCACCCTGAAGGCTGTAGAGCGTTATGTCGCAGCCGTCGGCGCGGAGAGTACGGCCGTCGAATGTCATGAGGCTGCTTACCTCGACTTTGCCCACACCACTGGTGCCCGACACGAGCAGAACAGCACTTAATGTACCATTGGAAGCGGTGATGGTGTATACGCCGGCCTCGTTGATGATTACACGCACTTTAACTCCGTCTTCAAGAAGTTCGAAGGGATTCACATAACATGCATCCTCGTTGCTGCTTGAGAAGATAAGAGAGTCGAACTCTATCTCCTCCAGAGCGAGGAACACCTCGGGTGCCTCACCGCCCACAACTCCGGAAACCGATCCGGGCTGGAACTCCATATACTGGCCGAGTGCGCCTTCGAAGTGGAGTGCGGGAATACGGTCGCGCATCACCCAGGGCTCTTCGTTGGAATATCCGGCGAACGCATAGCCGAGATCCTCGAAGAATCCCTGCGCGAGATCACCATATGCCACGCTCTTTCCTTCAGTCGAATCATGAGCGTCGGCCACCTCCGAGTGCATCGGAGCGAAAGTGTCGACAGCGTAGTTGTCGGAGATCTTTCCTTCGGGAGCGGCAGGCTCACCCCAGATTATCACCCAGTCGCCGATCGTCTCGTCATAATCCTCGCCGAGATACTGCGGATCGTTGTTGATCGCGCTGCGGCCCACGATGCGGTGTGCGGTCTCAAGGAGCTTCTCGTTGCCTGCGGGAATGTCAAGAGCGTCAAGAGCCACAAGGCAGCCGGTGATGACAGAAGGAAGCGATGGATCCGGATCCTTGGGATTGCCGCTGTCGTCATACTCAGTGGGAGGAGCGGAAAGAATGCCCGCGATGCCGCCGACATTGATAGAGGGTACGGATCCACCGGCGAGATCGCTCCACATCATGCGGGGAGTGTCGGCCGACAGGGCACCTTCAAACACACATCTTGTGATCGGAGCTCTCTGTGACGAACCGATGATACCGCCCACAGTGTGACCTGCGCTGATATCGGCGGTGACATGGCAGTCGCTGATCGAGCCGGAAGCGAAACTGCCGGCTGCGATACCGCCGGTGATCGACGACGCGGTGATCGATCCGCTGAACGACGACGCAAGAATCTGCGTGTCATTTCCGAGAGTCGACACAAGACCTCCGACCTCGTCGGTCTCCGGCAGATTGATCTCGGCTTTGACGCCGCAGCCTGCGATTCTGGTGCCTGTGGCGGCATTGTTGGCGATGGTTCCGAAGTCGTCGACATCCTCACCCGTCACCACTGCGTTGACAATCTTCACATTGTCAATGTCTACCGCATAGGCGTTGCCTACGAGTACGGCCGGTGCATCTGTGGCAGTCACGCCGCGCAGTGTCAGGTCGCGGAAGAATGTGGCGAGCTTGCGCTCTGTGCTTCCGGCGTCGGAGAACATAGCCCCTCCCTCAAGGCTGAAATTCTTCACTGTGTGTCCGGCTCCGTCGAGAGATCCGTAGAACACTCCTGTGATCGGTTTGAACTCGCCGCCCTGATAATCGATATCGTTGGCGAGACGGAAATTGCCGTTGAGGTTGTAAGCCACCTGACCGAAATCACCCCGTGTGCGTATCAGATAGGGGTCTTCAACCGTGCCCGCTCCCTCGAACTTGTTGAGCGGAAGGCTGATGAACTCGTTATGGTTCGCTCCGTCATCTGCCGAGTTATAGGATATCCAGATGGCAGGATTTGTCCCTTCGTTGACGATCGCAGCATAAATGCTGTTGTCGGTTGTCTTGAACGCATACTGCATCACGGTCTCCTCCCGGTCGTTGACAACCATAAGCTCTGTGTGTGCAGCTGCGCTACCGTCGTCATTGCGGCGCAATGCGAAAATCAGATACTCGCGGGCATCGTCGGTATTCATCAGCCAGGGGTTCAGACCGTTGGCCGATACATAGGGACTGATACGGTTGATGTTCTTGCCGGCGTTAAGACGGTCCATATGGCTGAAGACACCGTCCTTGTCGAACCATGCCATAAGGTGCGAGGTGTCGCCGTTGTCGTCCGAAAGGCCGTTGACGCTTGCCACAGCATAACTGTAGGAGGCTCCGTCAGCCACGCGGTCGAGCGCGAGCGAAAGGGGAAGATCATAATTCTGATATGAGATCATGATCGGGAAGGAGGCTTTCTTCTCCATCGACGGGTAGTCATAGAACGCGAAATCAAGGTCATAGTCGCCGTTGCCCGTCGGCATGAGGAAGCAGTACTGCTCCGGCTGACCCTTGACAGAACTGAGACGCAGGAAGCCCTCGTGCCCCTCGCCGAAAGTCTTTATCACATCGCCTTCTACATTGTAGATTTCGAAGAGCGAGTAGGAGTTCTCATATATGTCTGAATTGACCACAGACACGATGAAGGCCGGTGAACCGTCTGACGTGTAGTCGAACGTTATGTCATCGTATCCCACGAAACCTCCGAGACAGTACGAACGCATCTGGAACCCTTCTTCGGGATCAAGCACCGGAATCGCGGTGTTGGATACAAGCTGGAATTCATTGTCCCATGCTCCCTTCTTGTAGAGGTCGATAAGATAACGGTTGTCTTCCGAAAGCTTGTCGTTGAACGGATCGAACGGATTCTCGAAGAACGTCTTCTCGTACTGGCATTTGGAAACGTAGATGTCGTTACCTTTTGCCTTGAGCATGACCGGCATCATGTCGTTCTCGCCATCGCTCATCGCGTAGACCATGTCGACCTTGAAGGTCTGTATCTTTGAGGCCGTGGGAGAAGAATAAGATGCTTTTGTATAGATGTCGAAGTTGTAGAAGAGTTCTGTATCAGTCTCCTCTTCTCCGGCGAAGAACTCCATATAGAAGTTTTCGCTCCAGGCATCGGTGGCTGTGTTTATGGCAGTCACATAATAACCCGGCAGAGTGACGACATGATCGGCAGAGGCCGATGCGCCCTTGAGCGAATAGACAAAAGTGTAGGGTACAGCACCGTAACCGACTTCCGGCTGAAAGTTGGCAAGAAGCATCAGCTCATAGTTGTCGTTGGTGTTGAAGAATTTCTTAGTCACGCACGAGCCGAACTGAATGGAAGAGCACTTGAAAAAGCCTTCAGGCTTCTCTATGGCAGTGTCTATCATGCCGACCTTCTCGTACTTGTCGTTGTAGATCGTGGCCTTGACGCCAACGATATCATACTCCTTGTAATACTCCCCGTCGACAAGTATATCCTTGTCGATCTCGACCGAGGCAAACCATGTCGCTCCATCAGGCATGTCAAGATAGTAGAAACCTTCTGAGGGATCCATCTTAACATCTGAATCGGTGACCGGTGCGGATCTCAGGACAGATTCCGCTGCCCTTCGCGTCTTGTTCCACTCAGGACGCGAAACTTTCGATTCGGGAGTCCAGCGGAACGCATCTGTCTTTTGCTTCTCCTGCCATTGGGCCGGAGTCAGGTGGGAGGCCGAGGCTGATGCAAGTCCTATCAGCATTACGGCTCCCAAGGCGGTAATGTTTCGCTTCATAAATATTTTGTTAGGATTGTTTATGCCTTTGCCATTCTTAATTAAGGCTATAGGCGTTTGTTATCGGACGACAAATTTATAATAAATTTTCTATACATTTTTTATAATATAGTTAATAAATGTTAATCGCATTAACTTATGATAATTTCCGCACTATCAAAACGCCGACAATCGCTCAATATTGCACAATACGTGCAGTCTATGGGATCAGAAAGCGGAGGATATACTTCAAGAGTCTGACCGTTAAGATTTTTGCGGTAAGAACCTAAGAGAAAAGCAGAAAGACGGAAGCCACTCCGGCGAGCGAAAGAACGACTATGCCGGCGATACTGCCGGCCGACAGCAGATGCCCGCGTCTCACAAGCGGACTGTCGGCCCGCTGCTCGCGTAGCACCTTGATATAGAACCCGAGACCGAGCAGATAGAAGATAGAGGTCTCAAGGAAAAGCTCAAGTCCGCCGGCGTAGATCATCCAGGCGCAGAAGAGCGTGCATCCGGCACCGGTCAACACTCCGGCCCGGTGGTTGCGACGCGATATCTTCCAGAGAAACATGCCGGTGAAAAGATATGCCGGAAGAATCATCATGCCCGTTATGCTCAGAGCTGTGAGGTAGAGACGGTCGGAAAACATCACTACTATCAGAAACAGCTCCATCACCACGCTCGACACAAGCAGTCCGAACGCCGGGATCCGATGTCGGTTGAGCCGGAGAAACATTCGGGGAAACAGTCCCGTCTGCGCAGCCGTGTAGGGAACTTCGGCGCATACGAGCGACCATGCCACCCAGCCGCCTCCGAGCGAAATGATGACTGAGGCTATCACAAGCCAGTAGGCCCATGCGCCGCAGGTTTCCCTGAGCACGTATGCCACCGACGGGTCATGAAGTCCGGCCATGCGCGCACGCGCCATCACGCCGAAACTCAGCACCGACACGAGCACATAGAGCAGCCAGGCCGTGAAGAAACCCGTGACTCCGGCGCGACCGACGTCGCGGTTGCGGCGGGCGCGTCCCGACATCATCACCGCCCCCTCTATGCCTATGAAGCACCACAGGGTCACGAGCATCGTGTCTTTCACCTGGGTCGCCATGCCGGGAAGGCCGTCACCCTCCGAGGCCGCGCGGAACGAATCAAGAAACGTATCAAGACGCATGTGGATGAACAGCAGGGCTATGATAAGCAGGATGCATCCGATCTTGATGGCACTCATGACCGTATTGACGATCTTGGCAGTACGCATGCCCGACACCACGATGAAGTATATTATCCAGATAAGCGCCGACCCGAAAAGGAGCGTCGGCCATCCGTGCCCGAGCAGCGGAGGCACGAGCGACCCGACCGTGTCATTGAGCATCACGGCGTAGGCCACATTGGCGAAAGCCGTGCAGAGCCAATAGCCCCATGCCGTCATGAAGCCGGCGAACGTGCCGAATCCCTTGCGGGCATACAGATACATGCCGGCGTTCAGTTCCGGATGCCTGTCAGACAGAATCTTGAACGTAGCGACAAGCAGCAGCATACCGGCGGCGGTGATAAGCCACGACAGAATCACGGCCTGAGGACCGGCGGCGATGGCCATGTTCTGAGGAATATTGAAAATTCCTGCTCCGACCATCATGCCGAACACAAGAGCCGACAGGCCGGTAAAACCGAGACGGATCTCGGGATCCATTATATTCTTTCTACTCATATACAGGGTAATCGGTAAAATATGACAATAATGCGGTGTGTGTGTATGCGGACCTCCGCGTCTCTTCGCGCGGATCTGCTGACTTAATAACGCGCCACCGCCCCCGATGTGCATACCTGCATGAAAAAATATATGAATTCCATCCGGCCTATATTTGTCGGATGACGGGAATTTCGTAATTTTGTGACAGCCCCGCACATCATGCGGAGCTGTCACCCGATAGCATTATATGGAATCATTATGAGATCTACAGATTATATCGCAAGAAAGCTGACAGCATTCATGTCGCAGGCGTATCCGCTTGACAGCGACGTGATACGTATGGTGGCCGAGCGGGCACGTTGCTACAGTATTCCCAGATCACTCACTCTCTGCCGGGAGAACGAGCCGTTCGACAAGGTCGTTTTCGTATCGGAAGGCATTTTCCGCCTCTCGCGTGTAATGAACGGCGAGGATCACACCATAGCTTTCGGAGTGGAGGGAGACCCTTTCATAAGCCTCGCCACCTACCTCTACGACAAACCGTCGCTCTTCTCTTATAATCCGGTCACCGACGGAGAGATCATCTCCGTGCCTAATGAGGATTTCAAAAGGCTTGTGGAGCGGACAGAACTTGTGATGTGGTTCAACAAGGTGCTTCAGAGGCAGATCCACGCACTCGAGAACCGCTGGGTCTGGCTCGGACAACAGGACACCTGCTCGCGCTACCTGAATCTGATGCGTCTGCGTCCGCAGCTGATGGCTCAGGTGCCGCTCAAGTACATCGCCTCATATCTTGGCGTCACTCAGTCGAGCCTCAGCCGCATACGCGCTCAAGTGGCCGGTAAAAAGCACGAGCCTGTCATTTGACCGCGACCTTACAGGTCCGTTCTCCAGTGCAGATTATATATATGCCTGCAGGCAGAGGAATCCATACCGGACTGCTGCATGGACCGACAAATTCCACCGTGCGGCCTGTCGGATCCAAGACTCTTGTCGAGCCATCCGGGCAGCAAACTTCCACTCCTCCTTTCAGCACACGCAACCCGTATGCGTCATCGACCATGTTTTCCACCGATGTAAGCACACCTCCGTGCAGTTTCAGATCATCAAGCTCCACATTATAACTGTCAGCCGGACTTGTCAGATGGATTCCGACATAGTATCTGCCTGAAAGCTCCGGTTTCACATCGCCGCTCACAGTGTGGACTGCTCCTTTTTCATAGTCAACATACGGGCAGACCACATGAACCATACTGTCGGGATCAGGTTCAGATCCAAAGAACACCCCGAGTCTTTCGCCGTTGCCCCACGCACCGCACTTGAGAGTAAATTCAAGCGCATAGCTGAATCCCTTGTCGAGAGCGAACGGACAACTGAAAAGCCAGTCATCTGCATCGACGGTGGCACTGTAGTCATAACGAGCATATCCGGAGTCACCGTAATATGACTTGTAGAGAGTCCAGCTTTTGCCGTCGGCGTTGGCGTCGGCAACCGAGAAATATATACCGGCAAGCGACTCCGCCTGATTGAAATCCTGCTCATATGGCGGCAGCATTCCATCGCCTACTGTAACGGGACGGCTCTGAGAGGACGGGCCCTCAAGAGAGCCTGACCGCGGGGTTATGGTATACCAATACTGAGCGAGTCCGGTCATCTCGAACGTCTCGGAGAAGCAGGCTGACTCAAGACTTCCGGCAACCATTTCGCCGTCAGGCTCGCGCACAACGTCATACACAAGTCCCTGTGGATCGAAATTGCCACCGTGCATTCCCGATGCCGGAGGAGTCCACGACATCGAGACAGTCGTTCCCTCCACGTTTATCACAAGATCACTCACCGCGCCCGGAGCATCCTCTCCAACCCAGACATCGACAGTCCGGACATTACCCTTTCCCGCAGCGTTCGACACGACAAGAGCCACCGTATGCCCTCCGGAGCCGAGAGAACTGTCAAGCGACACAGAAGCACCGGGACCGCCCTGACTGTCGGAAATGACAGTTCCGTCGACCAGCAATTTGTACTTCACGGCTCCGAGCATCTCCTCGCCGTTTATTGTCCGCGACGGCAATGTGAAAGTTATCCTGACATTGTCGGAAAAACCCTCAGGCGACACCGTCAGATCGACTACATCACCGGGCGCGCCTCCCGGAGGGGGCGCGTCGGGGATATGGAGAGCAGTCATGATCGTATTGTCAGGGAATGCGTACACGGGCGTCGCATGACCGTCTGCAGTGTCTACAGTGTAAAGTTTCGTGTCGAGACTCTTGTCGGTCACCGCCCAGTACAATACTCCGGAAGCGTTGTCGAACGCCATGCCCGAAGCGTATTTGGGCGACGGAGTCACCCCCGTGGCTCCGATCTCGGTCAGGATTCCTGATACGGAGACAGATCGCAGCATTCCGTCGGTGCCGATGCCGAACATACGGCCTTTATCGTCTGCCGCGAGTCCGACAAGCTGACACGGAAGAACGGATATCACAGACGCTCTGCC
Source organism: uncultured Muribaculaceae bacterium (assembly GCA_947176745.1). Classification (GTDB taxonomy): domain Bacteria; phylum Bacteroidota; class Bacteroidia; order Bacteroidales; family Muribaculaceae; genus Lepagella. The sequence continues at coordinate 63,422 of CAMWRV010000004.1, read as the reverse complement.
GTCGTCCGTACTGAATGTGCCGAACGTCCAGCAATCCGGATCTTCGCTCATAAAAGATCCGTAGATGCGTCCTGTCATACGGTTCCAGGCCAAAGCCGAAGGCACATCGGTGACGGCCAGTTTCTCGTTGATGCGCACAGGATATGACCATTCCGACATATCCGCGCTGTGCTGCGTCTTGACCGCGTAGATCTGTGTGATATATGATCCGGGAAGATAGAGGGTGGAGTAATAAGCCCCGTCGGCAAAGACTCCTCCTTGCTTCGAATTGAGACCCGAATAAGGATAGACAGCAGTCAGCGCTCCCCCCTCCGACGGCAGGGAATAGATGCCCGGCTCGGAACCGCTGATCAGATTGCAGTACATGGTGACACTTTCTCCCGCTGCCGGAACTACTCCCAGAATAGCCAGCAGTGTCGAAGCGATTATATTCTTCTTGTTCATGATGTCAATTTTTAAGTTCATATTCCTCATTATCTGACAATCACCTTTATCCGTGCGTCGCCGCATGTCGCGACATATACTCCGGGAGCCACACGGACTTCCGCGCGATGACCGCCGGCACGCACTTCACCGACCGTCGTTCCGTCAAGTCCGGTTACTATGAGTGTACAGTTGTCATAACCTTCGGCCACGATGCATCCGGGCATGGCGTATATACGTCCTGAATCCGACGGCAGCCACACTCCTGAAAGCGAAACGAAGACCGGATCTGATCCGGCAGCCTCGGCTTCTCCATCTTCGGTCATGACAAGAGGCACCACATTGTATGTTGCTTCGGCAAGCGGACTGGCGTCTGTGTAGCCCTCCCTATCGCAGCGGCCGAGCAATATGCCGTCCCTGTAGATGTTGTAGCCTGACACGGCTGAAGCCTCGCCACTGGCCGGCACATAGTCTATGTCGTCAAGCATGAGTCCGAACTGGTCGACCGAGCAATATCTTATGGCGAAATGACGTGCCTCGTGCGGCAGTCTGACCATATATGTCTCCCACCCCGGTTCGCTCTTGGAGAAGGCGTCGAGAAGAATGAATGATGCCGGATCATCATCGGAGTCAGAAACAAGAATCTCGAATTCCTCTTCGAATCCTGACGCGAGTATATCGGCGGCCAGCACGATCTCCGAACCTCCTTCGACTTCGGGCGATACAAGCCAGTCGTTGGCAGCCGATTCATCGGCCGGAGTCATTGCCAGAAGGAAACGGCTTCCCTTGTGCGCGTTGAAAAGGGCGTGGAGAGACTCGTCGATGACCTGCCATGCCTTGGGCATACCGGCGTCCGGCAGTTCGACACCACGTATCGAGCAGACCTCCTTGCCGTCACGGTCTATGTTCTTCCAGACACCGAGTTCAGCAGACCATGAGCCGCCTTCGATGCCGCTGAAATCTTCGTTGACAGATGGTTTCATCTGAGGAGCTGACCAGAGAAGGCATACACCCTCCGGTTCGACAGTCGCATGCAAGTCTGTTATTCTGCCTGCTCCGGCTGATATCAACGCCACATTTGCCTGACGTGAATCATTTGCAGGCGTATCGTCCTTGTCAGACACGACAGTGGCACGCACTGCGAACATGCTTCCCGACATACGTCCGTCGGCAGTAAAGAGAAACGCCGATTCCTCTGTCTCACCCGGATCGAGCGGTGAAACCACCCGTGTGTCCGTAAATATTGTCTCTCCGTCAGGTCCTGTCACCTCCCAGAGAACCGATGATGCCATTGTATTCTTTCCTATATTCTCCACTACTGCCGTATATTCTCCCGATTCTCCGGCCTTCAGACGGTCAGGACCTGAAAGCGCAGTCAGCGCGAGATCGTTGTCTGGCAGATCCAGCAGCGAGTACCCGTCAAGTATGACATATGCCGTTGTGGATTCGCAGTCGAATTCGGCTTCGATGGCAATAGCCACCCACGGACGGTTCTGAAGCTGCCGAGGCAGTTTGAACACCGTCTCGACGTAGCCTTTGGCTCCTTTTGAACAGTCAAGTTCCCCGATCTCCTCAAAAGTATCGGAATCGTTGGCCCGGCCAAGAATCCGGATGATTCCGCCCTGTGGGAACCGATAGGCATTCATCCTGAAGCTGACATTGTTGTAGCCCGAAGTCGATACGCGCGGAATCTCGACACGACCGAGAGTATGACCCGGAACCGAAGGTTGAGCGTACATGCATCCGTAATCGGGAGTTATGGCGTCGTAAACGATGGCTGTCGGGTCACCATGCCCCCATTGCACTGTGTAGTTTGCGTTTGGGCGCTTGATGACATTCGGAAGCAGTGACGGTATTCCCCATGCGAATGTCTCTTCAGCAGGGATTTTCAACGGACTACCGAGAATGGCTGATGTCCCGCGGAACGAGGCCGACGATGCCGCTCCTGCCACATTGTATGTCCCCACAGCGAGCTGGGTCAGAGCCTGCGGACCGGGATCGACAGAGAGCGTATATGTGCGCCTGGTGCCGATATCCTCGAGAAATGCCAGCTCGTCACCCGACACGGTATAGATGTAATATCCCACTTCCTCCGGGTTGATGTAACCTCCGCTCTCTCCTTCCGAAGGAGCGTCCCAGGAGATCGTCATCGAGAGATTGTCTTCCGACACTGTTGTCTTGAGGTTTTCAATCTGTCCGGGCTTTTCCTGACCTGAGAAAAGATGATAGATCTTCTCCATGCCCTCGCCGCCGTCGTTGGCGGTCACTATGGTGACGCGGTTGTCGCCCTGCACACAGGGGAACACGACTTCTCCCGTTGTGCCGGGCATGACTTTCACCATACCCTCGCCCGCTTCGGTCCTCGCATAGACTGTTATCTCTTTACCGGAGTCGAGCGTGGTGCCGTCAAGAGCCTTCGTGGGTGCGAAAAATTCAGCCCGGCCTTCCAGTTTTCCGTCTCCGGCCGCCGTAAGTGTGACACCCTTGCATTCCGCGGGGGCTTTCATGGTGTCGGAGGTCTTCTCGCATGCGAAAGAACGCAGCATCAGCTGAAATCCCTCGGGGGTGGTGCAATGGAATCCGATGTGATATCTGCCTTGTTCGGCAACATTAAATTTCAGGGTCTCCTGAGTCCATTGATCGTTGCCGTAGGCCGGCCACGACCCGATGACTTTATAGACGTCAGCCACATTTTCCGAATCTTTCAGAAGACAAAGTTCGAAATCTTCGGGACGCGAAAGAAGAAGAGACTTGGCATCGAATGTGAACCGGTACAGATGCTCCGTATCTTTGAAATCGGCGAGCGGCATAAGAAGCCATTCATCGGCCTGACGGCTCGATCCCGAGTTATAGTACACACAGTCCTTTCCGTCGAAATACTTCCACGAATTGCCGTCGCGGTTGCCGTCGACCACTGTGAACAGGCCGAATTCCTGCGCTGTGGGAACAAAGCTGAAGGGGAAACCGAGATATTCTCCATATCTTACACCCTTGCTGACTCCGGCCTCGGAAGACATTCCTCCGCAGTGAGCCACAACCCGCGCATGATATATGCCGAGAGATGAGGGTGGCGTGAATTTCACAGACATGTCTGTGACGGGTTCTGCTGTTACCGGAAGATCGTTGAGACTCACACTGTAGGTCATTGCGGAAACATCCATGTAGCCGCCATGTACGCTCCCCGCCGGTTTCGTCCAGCTGATACGGTTGCCCTCGATCCTGACATCCTGCGGAGGAAGCGGAGTGTCATATCCGACATATATTGAAGATTTTCTCTGAGGTCCCCATTCTCCGCTCCCTTCGGCGCGACAGCGTGCCGTAATGTTTCTTTCCCCCTGAGTGAGTGTGAGCTGAGCAGATTCTTCCGAACCCGGCATTCCCTTAAGCACGACTGTCTGCGCGCCGTCGATTACTATCTCCGCCTCAAGCGTGACATCATGAGGGAGCGGTGCGCCTCCGAATGAACAGTCTGGGAACGACACTTTCAGACTGCCTGAAAGCGACGGGCCTTCGAATCCGGCTGACACACCGGGCATGTCGGGTGCGGAATCGGGCGCGTCCGAATCGGGACACCACAGCATAAGAAACTGATTCTCTGCCCCCATCATGCCAAGAGATTCCGCCGATCCTGTGGCAGGATCTATGCGGTAGAATCCTGACGTATTGTCCGACAGCATCCCGGCCCATACGAAACCATGCTCCATGGGAGCATATGTCATCGACTGTGAGTATTCCGCCGGCGAGAAACCGGTAGAACCTACAACCGTCGCCTCGCCCGACATCCTGTCGAGCTCTACGAAATCTCCGTTGCCACGCACTCCGTATACGCGGGAGTCGCGCGGGTTCACTCCTATGGCTATGACCCTGTTGTCATCCCATGAAAGATTGTTGTTGAGATAAGTTCTCTCTCGACTTTCCGGATTGAACGTCGACCAGGCCATGCCGCTGAAATTCTTCGCATATGTCTGCATGTAGACCATGTCGGACTTCTCGTCATACGCACAGTTGACCACATAGTTGCGCATGTCGGAATCGGGAAGTTCTGTCTCGTATAGCTGTTCACCGGTCTCCAGACTGTATTCCGAATAATAGAACCAGTAGTATCCGTAACTGCTGATTGTGGTGAACTGGCATATCCTGCCGTCGCGCACATAGCCGCATGAGCCCATCATGGCCGAATTGCCGAACAATTGTGTGACCTCGCCTCCGACATTTACGTCATACCACCCCGGAGGGTAAGCGGCCGAAGAACTTGCCTTCAGGAAACCCTGCATGTCCGTTCCCGAAGCACTCACGATCTTTTCGGGAGCGGTTTTCAATCTGAATCCGTCTTCCGGCAATCCTTCGGAAAATCCGACACCGGGTGACTCAAGCATGAGCCTGACTGACGGAGAGTCATCGTGCCGGGTCTTGCCTTCAGTATTGAACGGTCGTCCTGCATCAACGGATTTTACAGGCGGTCGTTCGGCGTGTGCCACAGAAAGCAACGCCGGCAGCAACAATAGGATGTAAAAGTAACGCATGGCAGTGAAATTTAAATCCGGAGTCCGCATCCGGCCATAATGGCGATTCCGTCCCGGACTCCTTGCGACGGAATTCTCTGCCCCTAAATTAGCACCACTGATTGAAATATGACAGCATATCTTCAAATTTGATATCAATAATTATCATATGACAAAATATTTCGATAAAATTGTGAATAAATAATAAATATAAGACAATAGAGCCTGACCAACCGCCCCATGATGCTTTACGAAAACAGCTGCTATGGATAATGATCCGGGGTGGAATACGCGAGGAGATGAGCCGTGCGCGCCGCTCATGGCGTGAGAAGACTGCCGCAGGCAAATGAATCATGCCTCCGACATGCCGACTGATTCCTCATGGTCAGCATGCCGGAGGCATGGAAATACAGGGTAAACGACAGATTGCCTCCGTCAACGACGGCTTGTTACCGTCGTGTGGGAGCGGGTCTTATTTCAGCGTGAATTTCTGCGTGAGCAGACGTCGGCTGTCAGGGCCGGCCATCACCTCGAACTCGCCCGGCTCGGCCACATAGTCAAGATTGTAGTCATAGAACCGGAGATCGTCGGGTGTGATGCGGAACTGCACGGTCTTGCTCTCGCCCGGCTTCAGCGATACGCTCTCGAAATGCTTGAGTTCCTTGACCGGACGTGCCACCGAACCGCGCACATCGCGGATGTAGAACTGCACGGTCTCGTCACCTTCGCGTGAGCCGGTGTTGGTGACTGTCACCGTGGCGGTCACCGCACCGTCGGAATCAAGTGTGTCGCTGTCAAGATGGAAGTCGCTGTAATTGTAGTCAGTGTAGCTCAATCCGTAGCCGAACGGATAGAGAGGTTCGTTGGGAGCGTCGATATAATTCGAGCGGTATTTCTGGAATGAAGGATCAGCCGGATTTTTCGGACGACCTGTGTTCAGGTGGTTGTAGTAAACAGGTATCTGACCGACATTTACCGGCATCGACACCGTCAGCTTGCCTGAGGGGTTGACATCGCCGAAGACCACGTCGGCGATAGCGTCGGCGGCTTCCGATCCTCCGAACCAGACGTTGAGAATGGCAGGAACGTTGGCCGACTCCCAGGTCAGCACGGTGGGGCGGCCCGAGAAATTGAGCATCACCACGGGTTTACCGGTTGCAAGCAGAGCCTCAAGCAGGCGTCGCTGGGTATAGGGCAGAGTCAGGTCGGTCTTCGACGATGACTCTCCGCTCGATTCGGTGGCCTCGCCGAGAGCGGCCACGATCACGTCGGCGCCGGCGGCTACTGCGAGAGCCTCGTCGAGAAGTTCCTTCTCGGAACGCGGATCGCGCATGTCATTGCCGAAGACAGTGCATGCCGCCTCAAGCGCAGGATCCTCATACAGGTTGGAGCCTTTGGCCCATACCACCTCCGCCTTGCCGGCGAGAGCGTCGCGGAAACCCTGAAGAAGAGACTTGTATTTCTTCTTGTCTGCGGCCACGCTCCATGTGCCCGGCATATTGGCCGCGCTGTTTGACATAGGACCGATCAACGCCACGCGGCCTTTCTTGGCAAGGGGCAGCACATTGCCCTCGTTTTTCAGAAGCACGAACGACTTCGCGGCTATGGCACGCGCGGCGGCGCGGTTGGCCTCGGTGTATATGTCGCTCTTCTCCCGCTCCACGTCATTGTATTTGTACGGGTCGTCAAAAAGGCCGAGTTTGTATTTAGCCTCCAGAATGCGGCGCACGGCGGTGTCAATCTCATCCTGTGTCACCTTGCCCTCCTCAAGGCTTTTCTTAAGCGTGCCGATGAAACCGAACGAGCACATGTCCATGTCGGTTCCGGCCTTGAGCGAGCGGGCAGATGCCTCGGGCAGATCCTCAAGACCATGCACGGCCACCTCGCCGATCGAGCCGTAGTCGGTTACGACGAAACCGCCGAAATCCCACTGGCGGCGCAGCACGTCGTCGAGAAGCCATTTGTTCTCTGTGGCCGGTATGCCGTCGACAAGGTTGAACGACGACATCACCGAACCGGCTCCGGCGTCGACCGCAGCCTTATAGGGTGCGAAATACTCGTTGTACATCCGGTAGCGGCTCATGTCGACCGTGTTGTAGTCGCGTCCGGCTTCCGATGCGCCGTAGAGGGCGAAATGCTTCACGCAGGCCATGACGTCATCCTTGCCGCCGAGGTCTTTTCCCTGATAGCCGCGCACCATGGCGCGTGCCACCTCTGATCCGAGATAGGGATCCTCGCCCGAGCCTTCGGACATGCGTCCCCAGCGCGGGTCGCGGCTTATGTCGACCATCGGGCTGAATGTCCAGCATATGCCGCCGGCCGACATCTCGGAGGCGGCGATGCGCGCCGAGCGCTCTATGGCATCCATGTCCCAGGTGCAGGAGAGTCCGAGCGGAATCGGAAACACCGTCTCGTAGCCGTGTATGACATCCATGCCTATGAGCAACGGTATGCCGAGGCGCGATTTCTCGACGGCGATCTTCTGGAGATCGCGTATCTTTTCGGCACCCTTGATGTTGAAAGTGCCACCGACCTGTCCGCGGGCCACTGCCGCGCCGATGTTGCTGTCGATGGTCTGTCCAGTCACGATGTCGTCCGACGGGGGGAGGTTGAGCTGTCCGAGTTTCTCGTCGAGCGTCATGCGCGACATGAGTCCGGTTATGAACCGGTCCATTTTCTCCTGCTCTGCAGGAGTGGAGGGAATCGCCGCCGAGGCCAACGATGACGAAAGCAGGGCCGTGGCTGCGAACGTTACAATGTTTTTCATTTCAGTCTGAATTTGACGGTTGACTTTATATTATCGGAGGCAGAGCCGACAGAGGCGATGAAATCGCCCGGTTCCGCAATCCACTCATGCCTGTCGGCATCGAAGTAGGAAAGAGCCTCGCGGTCGATGGTTATCTTTACGTCGCGTGTCTCGCCAGGTTCGAGATAGACCTTGGCGAAGCCTTTGAGTTCCTTGGCCGGACGTGTCACGCTGCATTTCGGATCAGATATGTAGAGCTGCACCACCTCGGCTCCGGCCCTGTGGCCGATGTTGGTGACAGGCACGGTGATTGTCACCGTGTCGTCCTGTCCGATCTCGTTGCGGTCGGCAGTGGCCTTGCCGAAACTGAACGCCGTGTAGCTCAGACCGTGACCGAAAGCGAAGAGGGGCTTAACCTTCTTCGTGTCGTGCCAGCGATAGCCGACGAGAAGCCCCTCGGCATATTCGAGATCGGTTATGTCGGAGTCCTGACGCTTCACTCCGGGATACGCCCCGAGCGCATGCGCTCCGTTGTCGGAGAGTCTGACCGGGAATGAGAACGGCAGTCTGCCCGAAGGGTTGACCTCACCGAAAATGACGTCGGCGATCGAGTTTCCGGCCTCCGAGCCGAGGAACCATGCTTGAACGATCGCCGGAACGTCGCGCACCCAGGGCATCGCCACGGCGTTGCCGCTGACGTTGACCACGATGAGATTGCGAGTGGCGCGGGCGAGAGCTCCGATCACGTCATCCTGTCCGTAGGGCAGTCCGAGGCCGGCGCGGTCCGCATCCTCGCAGTCCTGGCCGGGACTCTTGTTGAGGCCGCCCACGAAAATGACATAATCGGCATCGGCGGCGCGGTCCACAGCCTCTCTGATGAGTTCGGCGGGAGTGCGGCTGTCGTTCAGATCCTGTCCGGTCACGACACCGTTGTATTCGCCCGTCACGTCGCCGACATATCCGCGCACCCAGTCCACATCCATTCCATATTTTGCTGCGGCGGCGCGTATGCCTTCAAGAGGCGACACCTCGCGCTGCACCTTGAGCGACGAGCTGCCTCCGCCCACGGTCATCATCTTGACGGCATTCTCTCCGACAACGATGATGCGGCCACCCTTGCGCGGGGAGACAGGGAGCACGCTTCTTTCGTTGCGGAGCAGCACTATTCCCTCGTCGCCGATACGTCGGGCGGCGGCATAGTGAGCCTCGCTGCACATCGAGCCTGAGCCCTTGCTGTAGTCCATGGCAGTACGCATCATCAGGCGCAGCACGCGGCGGGCCTTGTCGTCGAGTTCGGCGGTGCCCACCTCCCCGCTTGCTATAAGCGCACGGTAGGGATCGGCCAGATAGTAATTGTCGTAGGCGTTGCTCGCGCCGTTGGCAAGTCCGTCGGTCCAGCTGCCGAACTCGAGGTCAAGTCCGTTGGCTATGGCCTGCCGGGTGTCGTGGGTTCCGCCCCAGTCGCTGATCACCGCTCCGTCGAAACCCCATTCCTTCTTGAGGATGTCGTTGAGCATACGCCCGTTATGGCACAGATGCTCGTCGCGATACAGGTTGTAGGCACCCATGATGCTCCATGCGCCACCTTTCTGAACAGCCGCCTTGAAGGCAGGAAGATATATCTCATAGAGTGTGCGGTCATCAAGGATGACGTTGGTGGTGTGGCGGTTGACCTCGTTGTTGTTGAGTGCGAAATGCTTCACGCAGGCCGCCACTCCGCAGCTCTGGAGCCCCTGCACGTAGGGCACGACCATCTCCGATGCGAGAAATGGATCCTCGCCCATATATTCGAAATTACGGCCGTTGAGCGGCGTGCGGTAAATGTTGACGCCGGGGCCGAGAATCACATCTTTCCCCCTGTATCGGGCCTCCTCGCCGAGCGAGCGGCCATAGAGACGGGCTACTTCCGGATCCCACGTGGCGGCGAGGCAGGTAAGAGCCGGAAACGCCACACAGGAGTCGTTGGTCTGGCCGGCCTGTTCCCATTCGTCCCAGAGCACGTCGGGGCGGACGCCGTGAGGGCCGTCATCGGTCCAGAGGTCGGGAAGACCGAGACGCGGCACGCCGCGCGAGCTGAACTTCGACTGCGCGTGGATGATATCGAGTTTTTCCTGTGTGGTCATGCGCGACAGGGCGTCCTCCACACGCTCCTCAAGTGGGCGCGAGCTGTCGAGATAGACAGGTGTCGGAGGTGTCTGCGCCGACATGGAAGCCGCCGACATGACCGCAGTCGCAGCCATGGCATATAATGTTTTCATATCGTTGGTGATGTTTGGGTTGTGATGAGTCTTGCCGTCGACGTCAGTCGCAGCTGAGGCCGATCGAGCGGATATATGATTTCTGTGGATTGCAGTTCTCATGGCGGGAGTTGCGTATGAACTCCCGCATTGCGGCGAGCGCGGCCTTGCGGTCGACGGTGAGATCGCGCAGTTCGGCATATGAGCCTCTTTTACCCTCGGCGAAGTCAACCACCGCCTCCCATCCTTCGGGGCGGCTTATGCCGTTCATGCATGAATCGCCGAGTTTCTTGTAGGGCCAGAAGGTGTAACCGATGTTATTGTCTTCAAGCGTTCTGACGAAAGCGGCCTGCCACTCGTCGGTGTTGTGTCCGATCTCTCCCATATACATAGGCAGCCCCGTTTTGTCGCGGAAAGCGATGATCGCTCCTATCGCCTCGGGCGTGGGGTCGCCGCCGTAGCGGTGGCAGGTGTACATGATCCGGTCATCGTAAGTCCAGTCGGAGAACGGCTCGAAATTTCCGTTCCACTGCGAGCCGCCAAGCAGGATGATGTGATTGGTGTCGTGGCGTCTGATCTCGGCCACCGCCATCTTGTGGACCGCCTCAAGGCGGGCGTTGAGATCCTCCTTGTTGTCAAAATAGTGTGCTATCGGCTCGTTGATCAGCTCATAGCCGAGTATCACGGGCTCGTCGGCATAACGGGCGGCGATTCTCCCCCATATGTCGCAGAACTTCTTCTGCGCCCTTTCGCTCTCGAAGAGCCAGGGGTAGCCGTAGCTGTCGTCGATGTTGTCGCCGGTCTGTCCGCCGGGCGCGTCGTGCATGTCGAGAATGAGATAGAGGCGGTTGGCTCGACACCACTCCACCACGCTGTCGATGCGCTCGAAACCGTCATGTGCCGACGCGCGGCCCATGTAGTCTTCGTCGGTGAAGAGCTTGTAGTGGAAAGGAAGACGGATTGTGTTGGCTCCGGTCGATGCGATGAAATCGATGTCGGCGCGGGTGATATAGTTGTCCTTGAAATCCTCCCAGAAATCGGCTGTGGCATCCTCGCCGACAAGCTGACAGAACATCTCATGGATCATGCGCGGGGAATTCGTCTTCGAGAATCCGAACATATACCCTTCGGGATTGAGCCAGTTGCCGAGGTTTGTGCCTCTGATGAAAAGGCGCTCGCCGTCGGGTGTGACAAGATCCTTGCCCTGGATTCTGACGAAACCGTCTCCGCCGGCAGCCGCCGGCAGCGAGTGCGCGGCGACTCCGACAAGAAACAATATAAAACTAATAATCACATTCTTCATGATTCAGAAAATCAGGTGTATCGTAAAGTGACAGTATGAAAGGTTCATTTTTTCTGGAACACACGCAGGTAGTCCACCTCCATCACGGCGGGAAGACAGGTCTCGTCGACACCCATGGCGCCGCCCCAGTCGCCGCCCCATGCAAGATTGAGGATCGGGTAGAAGGCGCGTGTGAATGGCCATGTCGAGATGTTTCCCTTGCCGTCGTTGACGAAATTGAGAAGCATCTTGCCGTCGACATACGTGCGGATATAGTCTTCGGTCCATTCGAGGCGGTAGATGTGGAAGTCTTCCTGTGCGCCCTGTGTGAGCCGCTCGGCGGTCTTCTGAGTGCCGATCATGTGGTTGTAAGCCTCGCAGTGGATCGACGAAGATGTGTAATTCGGATTATATCCGACCTCCTCCATGATGTCGATCTCCCCGCACTTGGGCCACGGGGTGACGCTCCAGTCGTTGCCCACGGGCATCATCCAGAATGCCGGCCATGTGCCTTTTCCCTTGGGGAGCTTTATGCTCGCCTCGAAAATGCCGTATTTCCAGCCTGAATTGACGTGTACGTAGATGCGTCCGGAGCAGATCTTGCCGTCGCCGGCCTTGAAGCAGTCGATCTTGAGCGTTCCGTCGCTCACCTCGGTGACAAGCTTGCCGTCGTAGGCGGTGTTGACATAGGTCTGAAGCTCATTGTTGACCCATCCCGGACCCTGCACTTCATGGGTCCAGTCGGAGCGGTTGAGTTCGGTGCCGTCGAACTCGTCGTTCCATACGAGTTCATAGCCTTCGGGAACCTCGATCGAGGGGTCGGCCGGAGCGGGTTCCTTCCCTTTCTGTGTCACCGTCACTCTGGCGCGTGAGGCACCGCTGAGAAGTGTTATATAACCGGTGCGGTCCGTGCGTGCAGTGTTGGGCTCGACAGTCAGGTCCACCTTGCCGTCGCGTTCGAGTGTGTTTGATTTGGTTATCTTGATCCATGCGTCGGAAGCGGCCGCGTCCCACTCTCCGGGAGCCGAGAAAGTGAACGAGGCGGTTCCGCCGTCGGAATTGAAGTCGAAAGAATCGGTCGATACGCTGATCGAGCCGGAGGGTGACGGTTCGTTGTTGTCATCACCGTCGCCGCATGATGTCATGAAGAGAGGAATAATCAGAGAGGCGAGAAAAAGCGGGAGAAATTTCATTTCAGGATTCAATGTCTGGTTAACAGAATTCGGTGTCAGGTTTGAAAATAAATTTGGGCGGACGCCCGGACACGCTGTCCGCGCGTCCGCCCGGTCTGGTTCTCACTTCTGTGAGACAGAGTGCGTCACAGGCTTGATCAGTCGTGATGCACCTGCAGGATTATGTCGCTCACGGTCACCTCGGTGCCGGCCGGACAAGTTCCGAAATCGAAGAACAGAGATACCGCCTGCATGGCTGTTCCTTCAGCCGGAGTCACCTTGGTGCGCCAGAACTTATTGGCGCCCTCGAAGATGGCCTGCTCGTCGGCGAAGAAGAAGTTGCCGTCATGCTTGGTCTCACCCTCGTCGGTCTGCACGAGCTTGAACATCACGGCGGGGATATCGGTGTTTGATTCCATACGGCACATGAAGTCATACTCCACAGTCGGGTCGGGAATCACGATGTCGGTGTTGAGGGCCACCTGTGCCTGCCAGCGTTCGGGAGCAGCCTCGGGCAGGGTGATGGTGTATGTGCCGTCGCCGTTGTCGGTGAATCCGGGGTCGGCGATCTGCGCCCAGCCCGGCGCGTAGTAGAACGACGGAGTGTAGCTGAACGCCGAGAAGAGGTTGTCGGCGCTGTCGAGGGCTACCCATACGGGCTCCTGCTCGGTCGGGATCTCAGGCAGCACGGTGCCGTCATCGTCAGAATGCTTCTTGAGCACGATGTTCTCGATGATGATCTCGATGCCTGCGGGGTTGCCGCCGAAATCGAACGTATAGACGATGTTGTTCATGTCGACCGCAGCCTCAAGACCGCTGAAGAAGAACGCCGCCGGTTCGCCTGCCGAGACACTGATCTTCTGGTTGCAGAAGAATGAATGGCTGTCGTCGTCGTCGCCGTCTGGATGGATCTTCATTGTGATGTTGCTGATATCCTGGCTTGCGGTGACGATCACCGAACCGTCGTAGAGCTCGCCCTGCGGCAGCGATATGTCGGTGCCGACATGCATCTGCGCCTGCCACTGGTCGGTTGTGGCCTCGGGGAGAGTGAGGGTGAACGTGTCGCCGTCGAACGAGCATGCGGGATCGGCGATCTGTGCCCAGCCCGGAGCGTAGAAGAAACTGTTGATGTGGCGCTCGGCCTTGGTCCAGAGGTTGAACTCGCTGTCGTAGACGAAGCCGCCGAATCCGTTCATCTGGGTCTTGTCGATGTGGAATGTCTTGGTGATGGTGCCCTGGCTGATGCCGTTGCCGTTGCCGATCTTTATTTCTACGTTGTAGTCTCCTGCCTTGCGGTAGTAGCGGCTGAACTCCATGTTAGAGGAGTAGGTTTTGCCATCGATGATCCAGACCGGATACACGCCCTTGCCTGTGAACTCGAAATAGGCGGTGTTGGTCTCCTGATCGACAGTGACATTCACGTCGTCGACATATGCCGAAGCCTCGGGCACGCCGTTGATGTCGACATTATAGTAGTTGTCTTCCGAGCATGATGTGACCAGCACCGGAGCCGACACTGCCATCATGGCCAGGAAAATGGATTTTATATGCTGTTTCATGATTTCCGTATATTAATATGGATTTTGTGAAAGAGTGCCCTGTGCGCGGTCGATCTCGCTCTGCGGAATGGGCAGGTATTTCTTGTTGGCAGTCCAGCTGTTGGTGCGGTAACCGTACTGGTCGGGCACGAGCACTGAGGCAGCCTTGTCGGTGCGGATGAGGTCCCAGTAGCGTTTGCCTTCGCCCACGAACTCGAGACGGCGCTCGTTGATGATGTTGTCGATCGTAGCCTCGACCTCGCTCTGCAGGCCGGCGCGGTGACGCACGTCGTTGATGTATCTGCGGGCGTCGGCCATGTTTCCGCCGGTGTTGACGATAAGCTCGGCTGCATTGAGCAGAGTCTCCGAATAGCGGTAGATACGCCAGTTGTTGTTGTAGTTGAGCTCACCCGAAGCCACCTGTCCGGCATTGCCGTCGGCGCGTGCCGAATACTTCTGCAGGAAGAAGCCGAAGTCCTGATAGCGCTTGTTGTATGTGCCTTCGAAGTCACGCACGTCCCAGCAGGTGGCGGCGCGGCGGGCGTCGTCGGCCGAGAACATCTCGTAGGTCTCGAGACGCAGCGGGCAGAATCCCCATCCGGTGTTGTGGCCGTCCTGGCCGCTGGGCCAGTTGTTGGGGCTGATCAGAGTCGGGAGCACGGTGCCGCCGGCAAGGAGTGGAGCACCCCAGTCGCGCGATGCGTTCTCCGAGATATAGTTGATCTCGTAGATCGACTCGGAGCACCATTCGCCTGACTCCTCGAAGATGCCCGCATAGTCTGCGGCGAGCGAGTAGTCGGGAGAGTCGATGATCTCCTTCATGTAGCGGAGGGCGGTGGCATAACGCTCGGTGTCGCGCTGATACATCACGATCTCGGCATAGAGCATATAGGCCATGGCTGTGGTGATGCGTCCGTAGGTGGCGGCGTTACCCTTGAAGGGGAGCGCGTCGAGCGCGATCGCATCCTCGATGTCCTTCACCATATAGCCGTAAAGTTCGTCGGCCGGCACCTGCGGTGCGATATAGGGCTCGGTCAGGTTCTCCTGATAGTAGGGCACGTTGCCGTAGAACTTCCAGAGCCAGTTGGCATAGAAGGCGCGGAGCACATAAGCCTGTGCTTTCCATGAGGCGATGTCGGCGTCAGTGGCACCTTCGATCTCGTTGTCAAGATAGCCGAGCACGTCATTGCATCGTTTGATGCCGCTGAAGCCGTCGATCCAGATGCTGGTTATGACCTTGAGCGAGGTCGCCTCGTAATTGGCCATGAGATGCCAGTTCTGATTGTCGTTCTTGTCGGCGCCGCCCACCCAGAAGTCGTCGGCCATGATGTCGGCCATGAGGGTGTAAGGCTCATAGTTGCCCATGCTCCAGTCGGTCCAGTGCATCGGGTCGTAAGCGGCCACCACCGCCTCCTCGAGATGCGCTTTGGTCGAGAAGTATTCGGAAGCGTCCTCCTGTGTGGGAGAGGTGACACTCAGGAAATCGTCGCCGCACGACGTCATCATCAGACCGAGAAGCGCGACTCCCAGCGATTTATATATTGCTTTCATATAATGTTCTGAATATTGGTTAACTGAGGTTTGGTATTAGAACTCGATGTTGAAACCGACAGTCCATGTGCGGGCCTGGGGATAGACTCCGAAGTCGATGCCGTTGGTGTTGTCGGATCCTGATGAGATCTCGGGGTCATAGCCGTGATATTTTGACCATGTGGCGAGATTCTCGACAGCTACGAAGACGCGGAACTTCTGGACGCCGATCTTGCGGGTGATGTCCTGGGGAAGCATGTATCCGAGCTGCATGTTCTTGAGGCGCAGGAAGCTGCCGTCGTAGATGTAGAGGTCGGAGCTCTGCCAGTTGTAACCGTCGCCGGTCACGTAGCGGGGCACGGAGTTGGAAGTGCCTTCTCCTGTCCAGCGGTCGAGCATCCAGGAGGGGAGGTTGACCGAACGGGCGTCGACGCGGCGGGTGGCGTCATAGATGTCAACATCGGCCACACCCTGGAAGAACATGCTGAAGTCGATGCCTTTCCAAGCGAGAGTAAGGTTGGCTCCGTATGTCCAGCGGGGGCTTCCGTAACCGATCATTGTGCGGTCGTCTTCGTTGATCTCGCCGTTGCCGTCAACATCGACATATCGAACGTCGCCGGGCACGAGCGATGTGCCGTACTGCGAGTTATAGGCGTTTGCCTCGGCCATGTTCTGGATGATGCCGTCGGTGCGGTATCCGTAGAAGTAGGGATAAGGAAGACCGTTCTCGGCGCGGAGGATTGTACCTACGCCCTGGAATGAGTCGAGGTTGGCCCATCCCTGCTCGTTGCCGTAGGCCACAAGCTTGTTGCGCAGATAAGAGGCGTTGACGCCTACATTGACAGTCAGCTCGTTAAAGAATGTCTGGCGGTATCCGAGGTCGAACTCAATACCCCAGTTGCGCATCTTGCCGACGTTTCCGAAGGGTATCGACTCGCCGACATACTGCGGAAGCGACATTGTCATGAGCATGCCGTGAGTGTTCTTGAGGAACCAGTCGGCGGTGAAGGTGATCTTGTTCTGCAGGAATCCGAAGTCGATGCCGACGTCGGTCGATTCAGACTCCTCCCAGCGCAGGTCGGGGTTGGCGAGCTGCGAGGGCTTTGTGCCGATGGCGATCGAGCCGGGATTTCCGAAGATGGCGTTGTTGTTGGTCGAAGTCAGGGCCACATACTGGAAGTTACCGATGTTCTCGTTACCGTTCTTACCCCACGATGCGCGGACCTTGAGGTTGTTGAGCCAGTCGAGCGAGCTTTCCATGAACTTCTCGTTCATCACGTTCCAGCCGACAGACACAGAGGGGAATGTCGCCCAGTGGTTGTTCGATCCGAAACGGCTTGATCCGTCGCGGCGCACGGTGGCCTGGATCATGTAGCGCGAGTCGTAGTCGTAGCTTACGCGGGCGAAATATGATGCAAGTCTCGACTTGGCCTGAGGAGCGCCCCAGGCGGTCATGTCGCCGTCGGCTGCAAGACCGGTCGATGCGTCGATATAGGGACGGTTGTAGTTGGTGATATGGTTGCGCGAGCCGCCCAGATAGTAGCCGCTGCTCTCCTTGGCCGACTGGCCGAGGATGACGCTGAACGTGTGTTCGGCTATAGTCTTGTCGTATGAGAGAAGGTTCTCGATCTGCCATACGAGACCTCGCTCGCTTGTGGAGACTGCCGTGGAGTGGTCGGTCGACTGGCCGTCGCGCAGATAGTAGATCGGAGTGTAGCCGTCATAGCCCCAGAACGAGAGGTCGGCGCCGTAGCTGACACGGTAGTGCAGGTTGTCCCAGATCTGGAGGTCGCCGATGAAGTTGCCGACGAACTTGTGGCTCCAGTTCTGATTGCCGGGGAGCATCAGGTTGGCGATCGGATTGCTCATCTCCTGGAAGTTGCCGAAAGCGGTGGGCACCATGACGAGACGTCCGTCGGGACCGTACATGGGCACGTAGCCCGACTGGCCGGAAAGATAAGCGAGCTGTGCGGCCTCCTCTGCGCTTCCCGGCTCAAGATAGGGAGTCAGGATCGGAGACATGGACAGAGCGGATCCGAGCGGTGATCCCCATGTGGAGTTGGTCTCGATGCCGCGGCTCTTGATGCGGGTGTAAGCGAGGTTGGTCTGGAGAGTGGCCTTGTTGAGCCATGTGCGCTCCGATGACTTGTCGAACAGGGTCACGCCCACGTTCGAGCGGAGAGAGAAGCGCTGGTAGTCGGAGCGGTCGAAGTTGCCGCCCACGATACCCTCCTGGTCATAATAGCCGAGCGAGAAGAGATAGTTGACGCTCTTTGTGCCGCCGCTGACCGAGAACTGGTGGTTCATCACCGGAGCGTCGTTGTTGAAAACGAGATCCTGCCAGTCTGTGCCCGTGCCGTAGGAAGCGGGATCGGCATATATGGGTGCGAAGCCGGAGTTGATCGCGCCCTCGTTCATCATCATGGCGTATTCGCTTGCGTTGAGCACCTTGCGCTTCTTGGCCACGCTCTGCCAGCCGTAGCTGAAATCGTAGGTTACTTTGGTCTTGCCTTCCTTACCCTGTTTGGTGGTGACGAGCACGACGCCGTTGGCCGCACGCGCACCGTAGACAGCGCCCGAGGCCGCGTCCTTGAGCACCTCGATCGACGCGATGTCGGCGGGATTGAGGTAGTCGAGTCCACCCTCGATCGGCATTCCGTCGACAATATAGAGAGGGTCGGAGTTGTTGATTGTCCCGACGCCGCGGATGCGCACGCGGGCTGCCGCACCGGGCTGGCCAGACGAAGAGGTGACGGTCACACCCGACGCCAGACCTTTGAGCGCGTTGTCCATGCGCACGGGCGACGTAAGCTCAAGCTCGTCGCTTCCCACCTTCGAGATGGCCGCGGTCACGACGCTCTTCTTCTGCGTGCCGTAGCCGATGGCCACGACCTCGTCGAGCATGTTGGAGTTTTCTTTAAGGATAACGTTCATCTCGGGAGCGGCCTTGGCTTCCTGCTGCTCGTAGCCGACATAGCTGAAACGCATCACGGCGTTGTCGGAGACGGTGATGGTGAATCTGCCGTCGATGTCGGTCGATGTGCCTTTGGCTGTTCCTTTCTCAAGTACGGTGACGCCGATCAGCGGCTCACCCTGCGGGTCTGTGACGATGCCCTTCACGTCGATGTCGGCCCATGCACCCAGCGTGCAGGGAAGCATCAGCGTAAGAAAGGCCGCGAGACTCTTTGCTTTACTTTTTTCCATTGAACATGATGTTAGATTGTTAAGTTTTTCTGGTTGCAAAGATAGCTGTATCTGTTTAAAGATTTTTTAGCAGGTAAAGGGGAAAGGTAAATTTAGTTTTTCGTCTATTGTTTGATTTTCAGTGGTATAGATATAGTTAATAATTGTAAATAGGTAAGATAAAAAACGCTTCCAATTAAGTTGCGGAAGCGTTTTTTGCGTCCCTTTTGGGGATGTAAGAGACATGTCAGAACGAGGGGCGTCCGAGCGCGCGCACCCTTGCGGCGAATTCCTCGCGGGGCACGGCGGCCTTGTTGCGGGTGCGCTGACGGATGTTGTAGACGGTCTGGACCGAGCAGTGCAGGAACTTGGCGATTCCGACGCTGTCGGTCACTCCGAGCCGCACGAGCGCGTAGACGCGAAGGTCGGAGGTGAGGCGTCCGGGCGTGCGAGGCTCTATTTTCTCTTCAGGGCGGAGAAGAGTGTTGAAATCCTCGACGAAGTCGGGGTAGATGCGGAGGAAGACATTGTCGAAGTTCGCGCAGAACTCCTTTATGTCCTCGGCCGACAGCTCGGGCGATCTGACAGTGCGGAGCGCGTCGTCGAACTTCCGCTCCTTGAGCATGCGCAGCAGTTTCGAGCGGAAATCCTCCTGACGGGTGATATATCCGCTCAGGATCGAGAAGACATTGGCTATGTATTCCTCTTTGGTCTCGTTGCTTTCCGACAGCTCGCGTGCATCGGCGCGGACGGACTCGTACATCTCGGCAAGTTTGGAGTTGGCCACATCGAGTTCCTCGCGTATCGACTGGAGTTCGTTGACTCGGTCGCTCAGCTCAAGGTTGGCGTCATTGAGTGTGGCGCGTGAATTTCGCAAAGCCCGGTTCTGGCGCGTTATCCAGAACACGGCTCCTGCAAGAACGGCGAGAAAAATTGCCAGCACGGCGAGATAGAGCCTGTTCATGGCCGCCTGGTGCTCCAGCCGCTCATGTATGGCCGAGAGGGTCTGCTCCTGTATCCGGGCGAGCTGGCCGAGCCGCACGCGGCTCTTGTAGTCGTTGGCGTATGCTATGCAGTAGTTGATATAGGAATTGGCGTGCTCCAGATCTCCGAGTTTGAGGAGAATGGCTGATATCTCCTCAAGCGAGGCAATCTCCTTGTTCGACGCCCTGACGTCGGCCATTGCCGACAGCACGAGATACTTGAGCCGGTTCTCTTCGTCGCCCACTCGCTCGTAAAGTTTCGAAAGCACCCAGGCATCCATGGCGTTTCCGCGTGTGTCATAGTCTGTGGAGTCAACGATCCGCGACACGACGGGAATAGCCTTCCGGGCGTTCTCCTTGGTGTTGAGATGGCTCCATCCGGTGAGCCAGCAGTAGTTGGGATTGTCGGGACGTATATGGCGCGCAGTTGCCTGAAGCAGGCTGTCGACCATCTTGGAATACATCTCCGTCTCGCGCTCGATGCCCATATACTGGTCGCGGTGGGTGGAGAGAAAGAGCATCCTGTCGCAATATTTGAGGGCGAGTGTCGGCGGCAGCGAGTCGGGATCTATGCGGCGCAGACTTTCGTTAGCCTCGTCGAGCAGGCCGGTGGCCGAATATATATATGAACGGTTCAGCTCCATCTCGTTCACCAGATCCTGCCGTCCGAGCATTGAGGCATATCTCTGCGCGCGGTCCACATACGCCATGGCCGAATCGGAGTCGTAGGCGCAATACTCGTCGTAGAGAGAGGCGGCAGCCCAATAGCGGCGCTCGATGTCGGCAGCCTTGTTATAGTCGGCACGCAATCTGGATAGACGGGCCTCCTTCTCACGTATAAAATCAGGAGTATTGACCAGAAGCGAGTCGAGGGCGGAAAGAAGTTGTCTGATCTCGGGAGAGATCGTATGACCTGAAGCTGCGGCCTTGCTCTTCTGAGGGAAAGAGAGGCACGCTACGGACAGGAGGAGAAAAAATCCGATATTTCTTATGGATGTCAGGAGTCTTGTCATGGAATAAATGTCTGTTGGTAAAAGCGTCGGGCTGAGATCTAAAGTCGTACAAAAGCTCTGCTCATAAGTCTGGAAAACCGATAAAATGGCGTCACTCTCGCACCATATCACAAAATTACGAAATTTTATCATAACTACAAACAAATTAACACCTGACGTTCACCCCACAGACACAAACTCTTCATCCGAAGACTCCGGTTCATCCTTCTCCAATCCCTCTCATCCGGCACTTTTTTTCTTAGACCCCATCCCACAAAAAATGTTAATGCAGGGGTCTGAAAGTCCGGAGTTTTTACTAACTTTGCAGATGATCCGGCGAAAGAGTTCGCGGATCACTCAACAAAACAAAATTATAAAAACATGAAACATTTGTATTGTGCCGCCCTTGTGTGGGCGGCGGCACTGACGCCGTGCCTTTGCGCAGCGGCGGCAGAGGTACCGTCTGACCTTTATCTGGTCGGCCACCTGCCCGGCGGAGTCTGGGACTCCAATACCTGTGTCACGGGCGAACGCGACGGCGACAGGTTCTATTTCCGCAATGTCAGCTTCAACCATTCCGACAACTGGAACCAGGCCTCGTTCGGATTCATCACCCGCACCGGAATCAATCCGGTCAACCCATCCGACTACTTCTATTCAAGCCGCTCTGCAGGCGGCGACGATCTCGCAGTGACCGGAAACAGCGGACCGTACTCGATGTATCTCTCTTCTGCCGGCAACGATGACCGCCGGAGCGGCTGGGTGCTCCCCGACAAGGGAACATACAGCATGACCGTCGACTTCTCCGACGCCGATTCTCCTCTGCTCTATATGTACATAAAATCCGAATCCGGTGACTCCGGCGAAGAAAACTGGGACAACGTGAGCGACTGGCCCGACTTCTGGCTGCGTATAGGCGGCGACGGCAATCCTGCCGTACAATTTTCGAGAAACGGCAACGAATATAGCGCGGATCTCAACAGCAGCCAGCTCGGCAATGTCGGAAACTGGTTCAAGATCAGCACCACCGACAATGAATGGTCGGTCAATTACGGAATAAGCGGCCCCCTTCCCGACGAACTTCCATGCGCGGTCAACACCGAATTCCAGGGCATGGACAACAATTTCATCAACAAGGGGTGGGGAGATTTCACCATAAGGTTCAGATACAATCCTTATAACAAGTACGACTGCCCTGTCGTCTACTTCCTTCCGCAAGGCTATACGGGCGATCTTCCCCAGGTCACCGTGACCGGACTCTCCGGCACACTGCCGGTGCTGTATATAAATGTGTACACCGGAGGGGAGAATGATCCGAAAACCACACTCGACAATGAGATAATCGACCCCAACCTCCGTCATAAAAATTATTTCTATAATGCCGAGTACTGGCTCGACATGAACGGAGTCGACTGGATGGAGGGTGCTGAAAATCTCGGTTCTGCCGAGAATCCCCTTCCGCTTGCGATCAAGGGACGCGGGAACTGGACTCTACGCGGATTTGTAAAGAAGCCGTTCAAGCTCAAACTCGACAAGAAAGCGAGAATGCTCGGACTCTCCAACAACAAGCATTTCGCCATTCTCGCCCATGCCGACGACAATGCCGGCTACCTCCGCAATTTCATCGGCTTCAATCTGGGACGTCGCGCAGGTCTCCCGTGGACTCCGTCGCAGCAGCCGGTAGAGGTTGTGATCAACGGCAATTACCGCGGACTCTACTTCCTGACAGAATCGATACGTATCGACAGCGACCGCATCGACATCGAGGAACTTGATGACAACGCCGATGACATGGCCACCGTTACGGGAGGATATATTGTGGAATTCGACAATTATGCCGACGATTCCGTATGGTCAGCGACCGGAGGAAACGCGGTGTGGCACGACGGCCATAACTTCCCTGTCTACCTCACCCCCGATACTCCCGAGGAGTATTCCGCTCCGCAGCTTGAATTCGTAGGCTCGCAGTTCGACAGGATGAACACTCTGGTCGGCGACCACAATCCTGAACTCTGGAGCTATCTCGATATCGACGACGCCGTGCGCTACTACATGGTCGAGGAGATCATCAGCCATTACGAGGCATATCACGGCTCGACCTATCTCTTCCGCGACCGAGGCGAGGGCGTGAAATGGCACTTCTCTCCGCTGTGGGACTGCGGGCATGCTTTCGAAGGGGGAACATCAAATTTCTTCTATGAATCACCGCTCTCCATGGGCAACACATGGATACGCTGCCTCAAAGACACTCCGGGATTCGACAGCCGCCTCAAGGAGACGTGGCTGTGGTTCATGTCTACGCAGACCGACGGACTCATGTCGGAGATCGACAAGTATTGCGGCATCATAGCCGAAGCTGCCAAGGCCGACCGCGAACGGTGGAAGAACGCCGGTGTGCCGCAGTATACCGACGGATGGGAAGCCTGGGAAGTGCAGGATAACTCTGATATCGAGACCCGCAAGAACCAGGTCCTTTCGCAACTTGACGCCAAACTCGCATGGCTGCGCGGGCAATGGGGAGACTACACCGCCGGCTCATGGCCCGAACCCGAGCGCGACACGACTCCGGCCGCCGCGCTCGACCAGAAATATATCGACGCCCTTCCGCGCGATTACATCTGGGCTGACAGCTTCATCACCGAAATCGAAAGCGTTCACTCGGCCGGAGGCTCCGTCATACTCGGCAACCTGACCGAACTGACCGCACGCGAGAACCTCAATCTCAACAAGACAGAGGTCACATTCGACTCCCGCAACCACTGGGGCGACAATCCGGAGGCCACCGTGACTCTCGCCGACAACGGCGACGTCATCCTCACCGCGCCCGTGCCTGCCGTCTACAATGTCACCCTGACAATGAAAGAACACAAGGAGGGCACCACGACCTATCTTAAATCGACAATCGGCCAGAAAGTCACGGTTCGCCCGACTTTCAGTGATTTCGGCATTTCTTTCGGTTCGATCGACTTCGCGAACAGAGAAATAGAGATATACACAGGCTCGCCGTGGAATATCCGCGTCTGGTCGCCGTTTGACGGTTATGAGGAGCATCCCGGTTTCGACGAACTTTATTACCGTGTGTCGTATGCCGAAGGACGTCCCGAGGCTGTTGTCGCCGCCGACAGTGCTGACGTCTATCCCTACGGCATGACGCTATATGCCCCTGAGCAGGGACTCGACCTCAATTATGCCGACGGCATCCGAATGGCCGTTAAAGTGAACGGAGCGGAATCGCAACCATATGACTTCACTTTCAATTTCGCCGGCGGCGGCATCGTGACAGCGGTCGAGGATATTCCCGCACACAATGATGCGGACGCAAGATATTTCGACCTGAACGGCATCGAGACCCGCAGACCGGAAGCACCGGGCGTCTACATACGCGTCGTCGACGGCAAAACCGAGAAATTCACGGTCAGATAACACCGCGCACAGATCGCAAAATAAGAGAAGTCTCCCGCCGGCCGCACAGGCCTCGGGAGACTTCTCCTTGTTTTCAAATTAACGGTCACTTGCCCGCGATGCGGCGGCGGATGCGCGACAGATATTCCGGAGCGATCTTCAGATACTGCGCCACATATTTGACGGGGATATCGCGCAGAAGACCGTTGCGCTGGTTGATGAAATTGATATAGCGTGTCTCGGCGTCGTTCTTGCCAAAGAAGAGATAACGCCGTTCGAACGCGTTGACCTGCCCGAGCAGAAGATTGCGCATCCACAGCACAAGCGAGGGATACAGGCCGGAAAGCCGGTCCATATCTTCATACGACAGTATCCAGACCTCGGAATCAGTCACAGCCGTGAGAGAGAATATCGACGGCGCGCCTTCATAATATGACTGAAGAGAGGTGAACACATCTCCTCCCGTCCCGAAGCATATGGTGTCTTCGAGACCGTCGTTGTCATGAACCACCCTTGTGATTCCCGACCGGTTGAAGAAGAAATGACGGCAAACCTCACCCTGCCGCAAAAGAACCTTACGCTTCGGAACACGCAACAGTTCGACCGACCCGCGCATGGCCTCAAGGCATTCCACATCAAGAGGAGCGTGCATCGCAAGTATTTCTGACAAATCCACTTTTACCGACATCTGTATATTGTATTATATCTCTTAAATGCATTTTTCATCCTTTTGTTGTGCCGGGTGCAGCAAAATAATGAACTATGTCATTTTTTTTGATTTATTATTCCCGCAACTTTGCAAATGAAACTATAAACCAACAAATCCTTTTCATATGCCACATGTTTTCAGAATTTGCAGAGGTATTGCGTCGGTGGCGACCGCTCTGCTGCTCTCGCAGGGGACTTCGGCCGAATACCTCATTGTCAGTTTCCGCGACGGAACGACAACGAGTTTCGATCTCGAAGACAGACCCGTGGTGAGCCTTCAGTCACCCAAGATGATAATCAGAGCCGGCAGTGTCGAGGCCGAATACGATTCGGATTCCGTCGAGACATTCGTGATCGGCGATCCGGGCGGCACGGCGCCAGTCCTTGCCAAAGACGAGATCCGTCTGACCTATCGCGACAGAGACAATGCCGGGGTGAGCGGTCTTGATCCCGGCTCGTCTGTAATCCTTTATTCCATTGACGGAAAGGCAATCGCCACAACCGCAGCCGACTCTGAGGGTTCGGCATGGCTCGACCTCTCGGGTCTGGCCAAAGGCTCTTATATCATATCAATCACTAACGGTCAATCATTCAAAATCATAAGATGATGAAAAAATTTACAGCCCACCGATCTCTCGTATCGGCTTTCGCGCTTGCTTCAGTAGCCCTCTCGCTTTGCGCACAGTCATTTACCGTACACTTCAAGAACGGTTCGACTCAGACTTACAACCACTCCGACGTAGACCGGATTTCTTTCAGTCCCGATTCTTACGAGCCGGGCGGAAACGAGACCGTCACATTCACCGATCCGGCTAACACATATATCGTTTCCCGCGCCGGCAACTATGAATTCTATACGAAACTCCCGAGCGGCAAGAATATCGAGGGTGTGGAAAAGGTTGACTGGATCTGGGCCCAGAAATCCGATCCCGCCGACACAGAGCAACAACTTGTCTCTGATGTGAGTTATGCCGACGGAAAGGTAAGCTTCTCGGCAACCGGCAATTACGGCAACGCCGTGCTCGCGGCGTTCAATGGCGAGGGCAAGATAATCTGGGTGTGGCTTCTGTGGATGACCCCGGCTCCCGAAGAAAAGAAGCTGGAGGGGGGAGACCTCATTCTCGACCGCTTCATGGGCGCAACCGGCGCCACCAAGGAAGATGGCAACAAAGCATGGGGAGTGGTGCACTACCAGTGGGGACGCCCGGTGCCCATCTTCGGCGGATACATAGACGAGTGGGGCAGCGCAGAAGCATTCAACGAGGCCCGCAAATGGACCGTCATGAATCCGGCATATGGTCTCGAATGGAGAACGGAGAACAGATACGCTACTCTGGAGGAGTCGATAGCGGCTCCCACAACATTCTTCTCCGGCAATCCTGCTGGAAGATGGCTGTCAGAGATGGACTTCACCCTGTGGGGAGAGGAAAAGACCGATCTTGACCCGAGCCCTGCGGGATACAAGATTCCCACCGGCGACGAATGGGGAGACAGCTATCTCGACCGTATCGAGATTGAAGAAGATGAATCGGGCGCGTACTACAGTTTTGACGGAAGCGTTTCATGGTTTCCGCATGGAAGCCAGAACAGGCTGTATAATACCGGAGAGCATGTGGTCGGCCTCCCGGGATATATGTGCTGGAATTCATCTGTCGTGATTCGCGATGACCTCGGAGTGCTTGACGATCCGAGAATGCAGCAGTACACTCTCGAGGAACTCATAGCCATGGGACTCGTCGACCGCTTTGTGTCGCGACTT
The DNA here is from genome assembly GCA_947176745.1 of uncultured Muribaculaceae bacterium. Taxonomy (GTDB): domain Bacteria; phylum Bacteroidota; class Bacteroidia; order Bacteroidales; family Muribaculaceae; genus Lepagella. The sequence continues at coordinate 36,965 of CAMWRV010000004.1, read as the reverse complement.
TCGGTAAGTTGTCAGGCCGGTGCATTAAGTGAGGTAAAGTGCATGGCGAACTCCTCTTTCGCGCTCCCGATCAGATGCGTGAAAATCAAATGACGTAACCTTTCGGCTTCTGGCACCAACCTTGTACGGGGCGGTTATTCAGGGTATTAAGCTCAGAATAACCGCCCCTTTATAATGTCCGCAAGGTTAAAAAAAGAGAAACTCGCGGTTAAAGAATGTTAAACACTTTAACAATATTGGAATTATTTATAACTTTGTAATCGTTAAAGCAAAACTGATGAAGACAAAACCGACCATATCGGATGCGGAGATCACTCTGATGATGCACAAGGCGGGCATGAGGCCGTCGGTGCAGCGGATCGCCATCCTGTCGCACATCGGCAATGCGAGAACACACCCATCGGCCGAGGAAATCTACAATGTGCTGAAACCTTCTATGCCCTCTCTGTCGAGAACAACTGTCTACAACACTCTCCACTCGCTGACCGAGAACCGTCTGGCACGTGTGGTCGAGATCGAGACAGGCCTGGCAAGATACGACCTGTCGGCTTTCGCGCCCCACGCCCACTTCCGGTGCGTCTGCTGCGGCAAGATCATGGATGTGGAGATGAACCTCGGAGAAATCCGGTTGCCCGAAGGCTGCACGCTTGAATCAGCCGACGTGTTCTACAAGGGCTACTGTCAGGAATGCAGCAAGAGAGCCGGAAACACTGACAGTTCAGTTGCTGAAGATAAAACAAAATACGAGTAATAATTTCAAACAAAATGGTTAAAATGAAAGACATCAAAGGAACAAAGACCGAGCGCAATCTTATGGACGCCTTCGCAGGCGAGTCACAGGCACGCAACAAATATACATATTACGCCTCGAAAGCCCGCAAGGAGGGCTACGAGCAGATCGCTGCGATCTTCGAGGAGACAGCAGCCAACGAGAAGGAGCACGCCAAACTCTGGTTCAAGCTTCTCCACGAAGGCGAGGTGCCCGACACCATGACCAACCTTCGCGACGCCGCCGAAGGTGAGAACTTCGAGTGGACCGACATGTACGACCGCATGGCCGCCGAGGCTGAGGAGGAGGGCTTCCCCGAGATAGCTCGCAAATTCCGCGCGGTGGGCGCAATCGAACGCCACCACGAGGAGCGCTACCGCCGTCTTCTCGCCAACATCGAGGAGGGCATCGTCTTCTCGCGCGAAGGCGACACGATCTGGGTATGCCGCAACTGCGGCCACATCGTGATCGGCAAGAAAGCTCCCGGCATATGCCCCGTATGCGAGCATCCGCAGAGCTTCTTCGAGATCGAGGCCAGGAACTATTGATCCAATACCGCGATAATGCTCAATCCGCCCCCGGAGACCGGTATCTCCGGGGGCGGACTACGTATTGCCGTATGAAAATCTTCAGATAATCACCTTTTTGCCGTTGACGATGTAGACGCCACGCGGAAGCCCCCTGAGGTCTGTAGCATTGCCGCGAACCATGATTCCGTCAACAGAGAACACATCAAACGGACTCTCGGGAAGCACGCGGACTCCATCGACTCCCGACAAGTCGAACAGTGCCTCGTTCGACATGCCAGATTCTCCGTTGGAATATTTCACCGTCACCGTGTAAGTATGCTTCTCGTTCACATCGGCAGTGAAATCGGAGATTGAATTGGCCGCACCGGGAACTTCTGCGATCTTTTTACCGTCGCGGAATATGGAGTAGCCAGTCACTTCAAGCATGCCACGTTCGAATTCGATGTCGTCAAGCATCATGTAGAACCCGCCGACAGTCCTGTAGCGTATCGCGAAGAAACGCGCTCCTTCCGGGATCTGCAGGGAGTATTCCGTCCATGCCTGCGGAGCCGAGAATGTTCCCAGACTGACAAAAGCCCCGGTATCATTCGGGAATCCTCTGGTGTAGAGCACTTCGAAAGACTCCGGCCCATATTTGTCTCCTTTTACGGCCTTGGCCCAGAACGTCAGAGAGTACCCTCCGGCGCATGAGAGTTCGGGTGATATAAGCCAGTCATCGTTGCCTTCTCCCCTCTTCACGGTCTCGGGCTGCGAGGCGAACGCCAGCAGCGAGGTGGTTCCGGAATGCGCTTCGTAATACTGAGCCTCCTCTTCGGGCACTCCGGCGGCTATCGAGTTGAACACCGCCCATGCCATCGGCACATTATGGTATCCGACATCGACTATCTGGTTTGTAAAGGCCGAACCCATGTCCTGGTCAACGGTTGTCCAGAACCCGAAACTTGTATCCTTGTGCGTGTAATCCTCGAAAGACTCGCTCACCGCGCCCAGATCACACGCAGGCTCACTCCAGTTCAGAACCACCGCGCCGTTTCCGAACGAAGCCGTCAGGTCGGTCACGACCGGATATTCGTTAATCAGAATCTCCGTGACCGCGCTTCCGGTTGTGTTGTCGGCCGTGAAGAGATCTTCGGCGCATTCTATCTCCGCATGGAAGCTGACACTTGCAGCCGAGAGCACCGACGGCGTGTAGGAGAATGATACGGTCTCCTGCGAAAGCGGAGCGATATACGGTATCTCACGCGAATCGGCGGCCACGCCGTCTACATACAGGCGGACCTTGTAGCCCACACCCTTGGAAGCCGTGTTCTGCACGACTACATTGATCTGACCTGTCTGGCCGGTATAAAGCGTGGAGGGAGCGGAAAGCGCGGCTGCGGTCAGGTTTGCACCCTCCGTGTCGACCACGCAGATCTGGTCTACATAAAGATAAAGCGGATTGTAATAGTCATACGTCTCCTGACTTTCCACATACAACTTGACAATGGCAAACTTGCCATCCTTGTGAGGCGTGAGGTCGAAAGAAGCCAGACGCCATCCCTCTTCTCCGGTCTCCTGCATGAAGTCTGTCTCGCCGAGAAGTATGTCTTCACCACCTTCGGGCGATATGTATGTGCTTATCTTCAGTTGTTTGCCCGGTATCGTCCAGTAGGCGAACTGCAATGACGGAGACTGCGCGGGCGAGATATTGAGCTTCGCGGAATTGAACCATGTGGTCTTCTCCCAGCTTGAGTCTTTCCATCTGATGCAGCCGCCGTCGCCGTCATATGCCTTGTCGGCAGAGGGATAGAACGGATTGCTGCCGCCTATCCACCAGAACGAATCGGGATTTCCGCCATCCTTGAAACTCTCGCGGAAGGGCAGGTCGTATGGCTTGCCGGTGAGTATGGCGTTCGAAGAGGCCATGGCACCCTCGCCGGCCGGCGAGACGCCGGTGACATGGAAGGATAGAAGTCCCTGATCTCCGGTCACGTAGCTTTCTGGAAGCCTGAATGAAAGCTCCTCGATCCCTTCCGCCAGCAATGCCCGGTCGGGAGAATAGACATTGTAGGTCAGAGATGAAGGTATGACCGGATGCGGCGGATATGAGACACCTTCCGCAGAAGGCTCGGCCCATGAGAGCATGTAGTGGTCGCCGTTATCCTGAAGTGTGACAGACTCCGATGCCCTCGGTCTGTCCTGACCGACGTAGGCGGAGGTTTCAGCCGGAAGACTCTTGCCGCCGTTGCCCGAAGCCCTGATAATGTAACGGTTGATTCCGGTGTCGATGACATCTGCATCGGTATAGGTATGCTCTTTGCCCGGTTCAAGTCCTGAAAGCACGGCAACCGGAGTCTCCGTGTCATTGCGGCAGATCTCGACATCGACCGGAGAAGTCAGTGCATTGCCCGACACATCTGCCGAAGGAGTCGTGAAGACGATATCGGCCGACAACAGACCTGTCGGATCAGGCACGACAGTCAGATCCGTCACCATGCCGGGAGTTGTCGGAGAGATGCCGTCGGTCACGGATATGTTGTCGATCAGAACATACATCGCCGTGCGGGGACTCGTGCAGTGGTATCCGATTCTGTAACCACCCTCTTCAGGCACACTGAAAATAAACCTGTAGGTCTGCATCTCGCCCGACCTGATCTCGGTCATCGGCATGATGTCGGCATACGAGGAGGGGTCGGTTCCCTTGCCGATCGCCACGGCAAGTTTCTCCGCAGTGTTTTCATTCCACCCGCGGCAGTCGAACGAGAGCACATATAGACGGTCTTTCTCCATGGCGATCTCGGGAGTGAGAAGCCAGTCGTCGGCTTCCTTGCTCCAGTTCACATAATACTGCACAAGCTGCATCTGCGAGTTCCAGTACCACGTTTTGGAGTCTTCGTTGGCATCAACGGTCATGAACGATTCAAAGCCGGCTTCCGAGTCAAAACTTTCGTTGTAGGGAACCGGAAACGCACCGGTTGCCGTAATTCTCGAGGATTCAGCTGATTCTCCGGCCAGCTCTCCGGCGTAAGGGATCACGACATAATAATAGCTTCCGGCCATTCCCGATCCGAGGGTCTCGGAGAAAGAAGTCTCTTTCTGGCGTGAAGACACGACTTTACCTTCCGGCATGCGGATCACGTCATAACTTAGTGCGGAAAGGCCGATGTAACCTCCGTGGATTCCGGTCTCCGAGCCTTTCCAGGAGAGAGACACGCGGTTGTCGTTGTCATTATCGACAGACACGGCGACATCTGTCACTTTCGACGGCGTGTCGGCACCGCACCATATGCGGCGCTCCACAGGAATGCCGCGCCCTTTGTCGCCCGAGGCAGTCACAGTTATCGCGCTGTATCCTTCGGGGGCGGCAAATACGGTCTCGACCTGTGCCCCGGGGGACGCCTTCCCTGATTTTATCTCTTCTCCCGCCAGGGTCACGTGATACTCCAGAGTGGCGTCGGCAAGAGATGTTCCGTCAGAGTCGGCAGTCGGCATCGTGAACCTCATGGTCACGTCTGTGCCGCCGGGCGCGATATCGGTCTTCAGCCCTGTCACGGCACCAGGTGCGCCCACGGGCGCGACGGGCGGCACGAAGAGGCATGTGATCTGCTCGTTGTCGGGGAAATACGCGAGCCTCGTGGCGGCTCCGGTGTCAGTGTTGACTTTTGCAAGATAGGCCACGCTTCCGGTCTGGCGCACCGCCCAGTAAAGCACATCGTTGCTTCTGTCGAAAGCGGCACTCTGTATCAGATAGGGCTGGATGCCGGTAAGGCCGACAAATTTGAGGGCTCCCGTCTCCTTGTCGATGATGTATAGTCCGCCGTCCGACTCCTTGATGCCGTAAATCACACCTTTGCTGTCGATGGCTATCGCCGAGAAGATCTCCATCGGACTTATCGTGGTGTGCGTGCATGATTCGTAATCGACTGCGGCGAATTCATATTCCTGTGTGTCGGGATTCCAGAAACATCCGTAGGTCAGACCCGTTATAGGGTCATAGTCGCAGTCGCTTGCCACAAGCTTCTGAAACTTGACCGTAGACATTTCCTGATACGTCTGCGTCCACGTCGAGACATCGTATACCGCGTAAAGATATGTTGTGTAGCCTTTTGAGATGAAACGGAATTTTCCGTCGTAGAAAGCGCCCGATCCGTTGGCGAAGATCCACTCGTCCTGCACGACCTGAGAGACTCCCAGTCCTGACGGGGAATAACTGTATGCGTTGAATCCGGGCAGTTCGCCGTCATCTCCCCATGAACGGGCATATACGACATTGCCCCACACCGTCGTCCCCTCGGGAGATGTATAGAGCGGACGCGCAGCCGGTGCCGGCCTAACAGAAGACGGAGCAGAAAACGCCTGTCTGTAATCAAGGGGAACAGGGGCGAGACCGCCGGTATCGCCCGAAACGAAGAGATGGCTCTGCTCTCCCCTCTCGAACGGCATTTGAGCCGCCGCAGGGAAGACTGCCGGAAGACACAGAACCGCCAATGCAAGTAAAGTGGAATCTCTCATATGGATCTGTCTGGAAAAGGTCTTATGTGAATATAAAGCCGAGTCCGGGGAAAGACCTTTGTTATAACCCTCGGAGTCAGCCCTGCCAGACATGCGGAGGCTATTCGCTATCTTTCGGCACACTGCTAAGTTATAGAATGAAAGGATTGGGTCAAATAAAAAAATGACGAAGTTGACATTTGGGGGACTGAACTCGTCGCAATGAACGACAGAGCCGTTTTTATGTCCTGGCATGCCATACCATGATTCATATATGTCCGAGCCAGTTTAGAAATCCGGGTCGGCGGGCCGCGCTGACAGTCTCCATTCTTTTCTCCGATCCGGCACGCAGTTCCACTTGAAGACGCCCTCTAAGATGCTTGCTCACTTTTGAGATCGCACTGATCGACGTCACTACCTGACGAGATATCCGAAAAAAACGGTCGGAATCAAGAACCTGCGCTGTCATATCGAGAGAGTCCTGGTCAGTGAGCAGAATCTTGCCGTTATTCAGTCTGATCGACACATATTTATCTTCAGACTCGAACCATGCAATATCGTCGGTGTGAACAAACGAATAACCGTTGCCGTCGCTGACAAGCATACGCGAGCGGGTGCGCAGTGACGTGTAGTCTTCCGACACTTGTCTCCAGTCGCGTGCCGCAAGATTTCTTTTCTCATACTTCAATATGGCTCTCTCTACATCTTCTTCCGTTATTGGTTTTAATATGTAGTCCACACTGTTGACTCTGAATGCCTTTAGAGCATACTCATCGTATGCTGTCGTGAATATGACCGGCATATCCGGATCCGCACGTCTGAATATGTCGAAGCAATTCCCGTCATCAAGCTCGATATCCATAAATACCAGATCAGGCACGCAAGATTTCGAAAGCATTGAAACACTGTCGCAGACTGTCTCGGAATAAAATATCAATTCGTATTCGGGCCTGACAGCCTTTATGATATTCTGCAGATTGATTCGCGAATACTCCTCGTTCTCGATAATGGCATATCTGATTCTCATAATCTTAAAGATAAGGCACATGAGCCGTAAAATACTGATCTGTCTTTTCTACGGTGAATCGCCGTTCATGCGATGCATAAAGCTGAGTAAGGTATCTGAGTCCGAATTGGTTTCCGGATACATTTTCACGGGGATACACCGGATTTGTCACGGTTATACCTTCTGAACCCACATGAATATCGACAATCATCGGTGTGGACGAAGTTATGGCATTGTGTTTTGTGACATTTTCCAGCAACAGCTGCATGGTAAAGGGTATTATACGCCGGCCGGCGGCAGGATCGCCATGAAGCAAGACAGAGAACTTGTTGTTGTAGCGCATTTCAAGTATCGACACGTATGAGGCAAGGAAATCAAATTCCTCAGCAACACTGATAGTCTCGCGGTTGTGCTGTGACATTATGTAGCGGTACATGCGTGAAAGTTCCTGTATAAACCTCTTCGAACGCTGTGCGTCGATGGAGATCAGCGAATTAAGGATGTTGAGCGAATTGAACAGGAAATGAGGGTTGATCTGAGCCTTAAGTGCGTCATATCTGTACTGCATGGCCTGTCGACGGGACTCTTCCATTTCCTCGCGCATCCGTGATAGACGTCTGAAATAAAACAGAACCTCTATGCCGAAGAAAATAATAATATCGGCAAGCACAGTTCCGGCCCAGTCTTCAACCTCTTTACCGCTGACAAAGATATACAGCCAGTCGATCAAGACCACTCCCGCTACAGACAGGATCATGTCGATGAAGATCTTCACTCTAAGATCTCTGATTCTTACAAGGTGAAAGATTATAAAAAGATTCAGAAGACACTCAAGAATGACCGGAGGCAGATTATTGGCTATGCCGAGCATGACAGACCGGAAATCAGGATACGGGAATATCGAACCGCATCTCATGACATTGTAGAAAGCCTGAAACCACGCGTAATAACAGAGGATAGCCAATATCCACGTCAAAAATGATTTCAATTTCTTTCCTGTCATATATTGCTGTTTCTACAAAAGATGGTAGATATTCTGACTATTGATTGCAAATATATAAAATTTACGAATATTTGCCAACACAATTCGCACAAATGTTTATTTTTTACAAATCCGCGAACTATGGTTTTCCGAGAGCGACTCGAAGAATTTATCGAGAATTTCGACGAGCTTGCGAAAGCATCCTAAAACTTGATAAGCAAAATGACATCGGCAAATCAACGAATTACGCTGTAAATCGCTGATTTGCCGAATATTTTTATTAACTTTACTGTCAGAATGGCAACCTCAATGAAAGAAACCGAAAATAAAAATACACTCGAACCCATCAATGGTGACGATAGTTCTCCATTGCTGCCGATAGAGAGTCTGATTCATATGATTCGCGGCCAGCAGGTAATGCTCGACGGCGATTTAGCCCGATTGTATGGTGTGGAGACACGACGCCTAAATGAGCAAGTCAAGAGAAACATTGAACGCTTCCCCGAAGATTTTATGTTTCAGCTCACAAAAGACGAGATTTCAAACTTGATGTCGCATTTTGCGACATCAAGTTTGAAATCACAAAATGAGATATCAAGTTGGGGTGGCAGTAGAAAGTTGCCGTATGCCTTCACTGAAAATGGCGTCGCCATGCTAAGCAGCGTGCTCCGTTCAAAAACGGCTATTGAGGTAAATATCCGTATTATGAGGGCATTTACTTCAATGCGTAGTTTTCTGATGAGTAATGCTCATATGTTCAAAAGGCTTGAAACCATAGAACATAATTACTTATTGGTCAATCGCCATCTTTCGGAACATGATAGAAAATTTGAAGAGGTACTGACACGCCTTGATGACAAGGATTCCGAGCCAATAGAAGGATTTTTCTTTGAGGGACAGATTTTTGACGCTTACACGCTTATCTCCGACTTAATCAGAAAAGCCACAACGAGAATAATTCTCATAGATAATTATGTGGACGACCGAATACTGAAAATCCTGACAAAGCGTAAGGAAGGCGTATCGGCAACAATCTATACAGACCCGCGCCATTCTCAAATCAGCAATGATCTACGCAGACATAACGCCCAATATCCGCGTATAGAAGTCAGGAACTGCACAAATGTGCATGACCGTTTTCTCATTGTAGATAATACTGTGTATTTCATAGGAGGCTCAATAAAAGACCTTGGGAAGAAAATTGTAGCTTTCAGTCAGATGCAACAGAATCCGAATGACATTCTTTCAAAACTGAGATAATGTTTGATGTCGCAAATTGCGACATCAAACATATCATTAAGGGTCTGCTTCGGCAGGGCTTTTTTCGATGCATCGTCAGAGCATCCGTGTGCTTACGGCTGTTACTTTTATCTAAAGAAATTTAACGGATATCATGAGGGTGCGCAAAGGCGCGTTTAGGGGGAGATACTAATTCTATACGTTTTATCACAACCCTTTTTACAATGAGAAAACTGCTGTTCGCGCTTCTCGCGCTGGCATTCTGCCTGTCGACAGCACAGGCATCGATCTTTGACAAATACACTATCAACCGTGAGGATCTTCCCGAGGAAGCCCGCGCCATGCTCGACGAGCATTTCCCAAAAGCAAAGGTAAGCATGATTAAGGTCGACAAACATCTGCTGAAAAAGACCGATTATGATGTCAAGCTCACCAACGGCACTAAGATAGAGTTCAGCAACAAGGGAAGCTGGACATCGGTCAACTGCGGCAAGCGCGAAGTGCCGGAGACACTTGTGCCCGGAACCGTAAAGAAATATGTCGCTAAAAACTTTGCCTCGCTCTCCGTGACCGGCATAGCCAAACGCAACGCCGGCTACGACATAATCCTTTCCGACGGGTCGGAACACCGCTTCAATCTTCTCGGCCAGTACAAGGGCGTCCGCAACAGCGACGACTGACACCCGCGTCAGCCTGTCTCCTATGTATTTAAAATAGAACCGACCCAAAAAGTTATTTGTCTGACTTTTTGGGTCGGTTCAATATTGCACGGTCTTGGCTGCTTTCCGGGGGATCTGTCAGCGGAAATTCAGCTTTGCCATCATGTGTCAGCGTCTCATGAACTTCAGCACTGAATCACCGGTACGCGCCACATAAACGCCGGCAGGAAGCGAGGACACGTCGGCCGCATGAGCCTCCAAAGCAACGGCCACACATGTTCCGTCGGAGGCAAATACATATATGTCGCCTTTCTCGTCGACGTCGCCATACACCACGGTTCCGCATACGGCGTCGTAACGCAGTCCCGCACGGGCGGCATTCACTCCCGACACTCCCGATGTCTCGGTCTCAACCACAAGGTTATCGATCATCAGACATGTGTTTTTCAACGGAACGCCGACATACTGTACCGCCACACGCACCTTGCGGTTGTCGTAATCCGAAAGGTCGGCCTCGGCAAGCCCCCAGTCTCCGACGGGAGCGCGGCGTATGTCATCGCCGATAACGACAAAGCCGCCATAACCCTCCTCCTCTTCCGACACAAGTATGCGGAAGGGTTCAAGTTCCGCGTCCGGTGTGTCGAGTGCGTATGTCTTGACATTCACCTTGAATGACGAATTGTCGCCAAGCTGAAGCAACGGAGAGACCATCCACACATCGCACCGCTCATGTTCGCTTCCTCCCTCGGCATAGCTTGAGTAGCAGAACGCCACGCCAAATCTGTCGCCTTCACAGGCACTGAAGCCTTCAAGAGGCGTCTCATCCATGCTCGGCACCGTATTGTGGGTATTGTAGGCCATGAATCCGCACGGAACTCCCCTGTTACGGTGGTTGTAACGCCAGAAGAAGGTGGTGCTGACGCCATTTAAATCTTCGGTAGTCCACCGTGGATTGAGCCGGTCGCCGGCGGCATCGAAGTCATTGCAGCCTTCGAAGTCCATTCTGAAAGGATCAAGCGGAGCATCGCTTGTCAGCGTCATGGTCACGGCATCGTTGGCGGTATTCCCGTCACCGTCAAGTGAGACACGACATTCCAGAGTGTGCATCCCGGGCTCCGACAGATCGACACCCGTGAATTCTACAGTCTTGTCCTCGAAATAGAGAGCCGACACACGCCGGGAGGCAATCCTGACGCCATCCATATACAGAGAGACGTCGAACTCAGCGTCATCCGAGCCGGCATTGCGCACAACGGCCGAGACGGTCTCATCACTGCCGAACAGCGCGGATTTCACGTCGGGCATCACGAAACGCTCTGCCGACGCGTCGCAGGAATATACCTTGGAATCCGCTGCGAAGACCGCCCTTATTGCAAGCGCATAACCCTGTACACGTGAGATCTCGTCACCGTCGCGCATCCAGCAGATGTACTGAGTTTCCGGATCGTAGCCGAGTCCGAAGTTTATCGTCGACAACTGCGCGGCCTCGAAATAATAGGTTCCTGCCGGAAGCAGCATGTCCTGCATGTCTATGGTCATCAGGCCGCCGTTGCCTCGTCTGCACTCGTGAGAGAAGATGCGGCGTCCGAGACGTCCCTCCTCTACCATATATATATTGAGGCCGATCGGAGAGTCTGCGATCTCGGCCATGTCAGTCTGAGCCAGTCCGAGATCTACCGATGTCAGGGCCGACGGAGCCGCCACACTGTATGTGTTGCCGATATACAGTTCTTTGCCGTACTCGCCCGTGCCGTATATAAATTCACTGAGATTCTCGACAGCAATCACATCTTCAGTCACAACGCTCACCGGGAAGGTCCACGTGTTGTCGGCCTCATATTCATCAGCCTCGTCGGCAGAGACTGTCATTGAAAGTTCAAACCTATCTCCCGGTGCATATTCCGGTAGCTCGGCCTCGACACGCACGGTGACACTCTCGCCTGCGGCCACTGCGACAGCTTCCGACGGCTCTCCGGCGGAGCCTTCAGCGGTCGCGGCGCAGACCCTGACTCCCATCATCGGTTCCGAACCGCGGTTTGTAACCACCACGTCATATGTGCCCTTTCTGCCCGTATGCCGTGCCGGCATGAACGGAGCGACTGGACCGTCAGCCATCTCGATACGCAGATCATGGGGATAAAGACCTGACACACAGGCTTCGTTAAGACGCACATAGGCATTGCTGCCGCTGTCGCCGGTATCGGCTATAACCACACTGTAATTGCCGGGTTCGGAGACGGGAAGTACGATTTCTGTCTCCTTGGCCTCATTTGTGACATTGGGGTCCGCAAACACCTCGGTATAGCACGACAGGTCTTCACCTGCCTTGCCGAAAAGAACTGTCAGCGCTGTTGCGCCCCATCCTGATCCGGCCACATAGGAGATCCTGACACGCGCCGGATGCGACATCGCGATACCTCTGCAGAGCAGTCCGGAACCGACTCCATGCTTACGGGCACTGAAATCGTTGAACATCGCCTCGTAGTGCCATCCGTCTTCATCCATCGGAATCCATAAGAAAGTATTGACATCATTGCTGAAATCGGTGACCACCGGCAATTCAGTCCAGGGCTCAAGGCACTCGGTCCAAGCCACAGCATTCGCTTCCGCATCGGCCGCGGCGATCCTGAAATCAAGGTCATAGATTCCTGTCTGTGTGAAATCTACGCTTTCTGTGATCATGCATACAGTCTTGCCGTCGGGTGCAAGTGCCTCGCCGAATGCAGAGGAGACCGTCACCTTGCTGTTGTCGGGACGCGTCACGGTGCAAGTCAGGGTGTAGTCTTTCAGATCGGCCGTTCCACGGTTTTCTATGGCAAGTCCGACCTTGCCGTCGGCCGGAAGGTCGCAGTTGGCGACCGGAGCGATAACCTTTGTGACTGCAATCTCAGGTCTGCCCTCAAACTCTCCCTCGTCAACGCTTATGTCTGACACAAAGATATTGTATCCCGATTCTGACACGGCATGAAGGGCCACATAGTACGTACCGTCCTCCCCGACCTCAAAATTGACGGCTTTCTTTATCCATTGCTCGGTGGCGAACTCAAACGTCGCCACTACCTTCATATCTTCCGGCTCAGGCGATGTGCCGACACAGACCTGCAGTCTCTCTGTGGTCGACTCCATTACCGAGCGCAGTGTGAGCAGGGCGTGGCATGGCCCCCGCTTAAGTCTCAGAGGCTGCGATATCAACCAGTCATCTCCGGTCCTGTCGCCTGTGAAGGCGCCCCCGCATCCGGCCACTCCCATCACTCCCGACGGATTCGATATCCACTCGTTGATTATCCACGTGCTGTCATCGCCGTTACGGTCAAGTATTATCCAGTCGTCGGCGAATGCGGCGGCCTGCGATGCGAAATCATATGCGAAGGGGGGATCCAGTATGTCGAAGTGTCTGAACCGTCCCTTCACTCTGTCGTTAAGAGGCAGCATGTCTCCTGCCACTTCCACCCACGCCTCGACATCGTATATGGCCGGGCGCGAGAAGTCGGCTTTTGTCGTAAACGCATATTCTACCGATTCACCGGGCGCGGGACTCTGCGGAAGCGTCTCGCATACTGCCACGCCACCATTTATGGAGTAACACACCGACACCTTATCGGCCACAGTCTGACCGCAATTTGCTACAGTGACCGAGATCTGATCCGCGGCCGTCATGTCGGTTCCGCTCGACGGCAGCACAAGTCCGGATATGCCGTAGTCCGTATCAACCTCCAGAGTCATATGGTCTTCCATGCCGAACTGTCCCTGTCTCATCTCAGCCTTGAAACGGTACGTCTTGCCGGCCACGAATGTGAAGTCATCGCCTATGGCATAGTCTCCATCCGGTATGCTCCTCCCCTCCGGGAGCGGAACAACCGTAAGCCAGTCGTAGACACCGGCCGGAATTAACAGCGACACCTCGCCGTCGACGACACAGTTGGCCGTTCCTGCCACCGGATCGGCATTTTCCGGAATCCGGTATTCGAACGCTCCGTAATCTCCGAAGAAATAGCCTCCGGGATTGAAGAAGATCTCTCCGTATGTGGAGTGGTCGGCATCAAGTAGGAGCTGGAATCCGTAGATTCCGTTTCCGAACACATCGTGTGCCTCAAGCACGATCTCGCACATGCCTTCGGGCATATGCGTCCCGGAGGCGGCATAAGCCGGCGGCAACATTGCCGTCAGCATCGCCATGGTCAGTAATTCTTTTCTCATACGCTCTCATTATGTATTGTTGTAAGTGTCACGGCGCAAAGTTAGCATGCCCACCCTCTTCCCCGAAAAAATACATATAGACAAATGATATACAAAAGCGAGAAAGTGCTGTAAATTCAGCATCTGTACAACGCCGCCACAATATTTTTAGCTAATTTTGTCATATGGCAAGAATGCTTGAAATAATGGTGGCCGTCATACTGTGGGCGGTGATCCCGGCCAGAGCCGAGGGGTCAAGACTTTTCTGGCCTTCACTTGGAAAGGATGTCGAGGCGTTTGACTCGATGATGGAACGCGCCGCATTTGTCGATATGCCCAAATGCGACCTGAAGGCTATAGCCGCACGGCTGTATGTGCCGGTCGATACACCGGATCCGAGACAGGCTCGCGCACGGATATGCTTCTGGAAAGGCTGGGTCGCCGTCAAGGATGACCCTCTGTCTGCCCGCCGGCTCGCCGGCGAGGCTCTGCAGCTGTGCGACTCCGCCCGATACCCTTACGACCATGCCCGATTCTCTATGCTTATGGCCGACAGCCACAGATATAATGGAGATTTCGCCGAAGCATATTTCCTCTACCGCGACAAGAGCGAAATTTTGAAATCTTTCGGCGATGATTTCTGGACAGCCAAGGCAATGGTATGCCTCGGAGCCATTCTGCTTGACCTCGGCGAGTATCCTGAGGCTGACATGTACTACTCGCGTGCACAGACTCTTTTCGAGAAGACCGGCAGTCAGGCAGCCTCGACAAAAAACCGCATCAATCTCGCAAACACAAGCTTTCTTCTCGGAGACAAGCAGAAAGGGCTGTCGTTTCTGAAAGATCTTGACAAAAACAAATATGTAGCCAACGACTCGATCTATGTGGCCAACGTCCTTGTGTCAAGATTCCACATATCCGGATATACCGATACGGCGGCCGCACGACGCGCATACGACATAAGCCTCGGAATAAGCGATGACAATCTGGCGGTCATATCGAGGATAGCCCTCGGAATATCCGCATCGGGAAAGGGCGAGCCTGCCGAAGGCGCACGATATTATGCCTCGGCCTTTGCCATAGCCGACAGGCTTAACGACCATACCCGAAAGAAGCAGGCCCTGGAAGGTCTTGAGAAATGTTACAGCGCGCTCGGCAGACCAGACAGCGCCGAAATATGCCGGCAGAGAATCCTGATGCTCAATGATTCGGTATATTATCAAGAAAGCATAGCCGATCTGAAGCGATCGGAGTTCCTGTCGACGATCAACAGCTATGAACAGACCCTGCGCCGTCAGGAAGAGCGCCACCGCATGCGTTCGGCCATGACAATGTCGCTCATAGCGTTCCTCCTCGTTGTCGTCTGCCTCTCTTTCTGGCTCCTGCAAGTTTCAAGACGCAGAAACGCAAGCGAACGGAGGCTGCAGGAAGAAAAGAACCGCAGACTGGAACTTCTCAACCGACAGTATACTCTCGAGATCGAAGCAAAGGAAAAGGAGATCGCCTCCAACACAATGATTCTCGCCCAGAAGAACGCAAGACTCAAGGAACTTGCCGAACAGATACAGGACATGGAGAAACAGGGAGAGATTTCCGGCAACGAAAGCCGCATTCTGAATGAACGGATATCAAGCGAGCTTTCTGCCGATGATGACTGGAAATACTTCAAACTCAGATTCGACAAGGTGCATCCCGTCTTTTTCGCGTCACTCAAGGAGTCATATCCCGACCTGTCAAGAACAGAATTGCGTCTGTGCGCTTATATCAGGGTGGGAATGAGTGCCAAGGAGATAGCCCAGATCATGTCGGTGCGGCCCGAGACTGTCAACACCTCACGCTACCGTATACGCCGAAAGATGCAGCTCAGTCAGCAGGAATCGCTCGAAGCCGTTCTCGAGAACTTCTGACCGGCAAACCGTCACCGGCATAACCAAACGCAATGCCGGCTAAGACATAATCCTGACAGATCGGATTCAATTTTATCGGCCAGTGCAGCGCATCCGCGACTCTGTAGGGACATCGCTTTTGTAGGGACATCGCTTTGCGATGTAGGCGTGTGCCGTTCTACATCGCAAAGCGATGTCCCTACAGAGTTACACCGTCATTTACCGAATATTTGGAGCGGATTTGCGTCTACGCTGCGTATACAAAAAAACGCTGAAAGATGTTGTAATCAACTGTCTTTCAGCGCCTTAAGCTTGTAGCAGCGGAGAGGACGAGATTCGAACTCGTGGTAGGATTGCTCCTACGTCAGTTTAGCAAACTGGTGGTTTCAGCCACTCACCCACCTCTCCAGAATATGTTTCCGACAAAGCATCGCTTTGCCGGCATCGCGGTCTCTTCCGCTTTGCAAATGCAAAGTTAAGTCTTTTTTTCTGTTTCTCCAAATCTTTTCCAATTCTTTTTCACTTTTTCGCGAAGATTGGCTGCTTTTCGGCGCGGATCTGGGGTTTGTCGCTGCGGACGCGATTAATCGCGTCACTACCGGACATCGACACGTTTCCGGTGGCGACTGCCGCGGGGGGATGTTGTGGGTTCTGTATATTTTTTGTAATTTTGCATTCTGTAACGCTGATACCCTCTGTGAGGCTCAGACCTACCGACTTTTTCAACTTTTAATCACCATTCATGAACTTTTCAAACCCTAAGATCCGTTGCGGGGCAATTTTTCTTATGCTTCTCGCAATGAGTTTCCCTGTGCTCGCAGTAAAAGTTTACTACGACAATGCCGACACTAATTGGAAAACCCCATACATCTACTACTGGCCTGGCGAAGACTCAGAAAGCTGGCCCGGACAGCCTATGACCCTCAAGTCCGGAACAATCTGGCAATATGACATCACTGACGGCTCGACCGATGTGATATTCAACAACGGTTCTGGCTCTGTGCAAACAGACGACCTCATTGTTGCCAATGAGCATGTATACACACGTAGTGGAGACACTGGTATGACATACGCGGACTATGTATCAGAAAATCCCGGTCCGGATCCCGATCCAGACCCCGACCCCGATCCGGATCCTACACCCGATGTCTACATATTCCTAAATACCACAAATACAAATCCGGCATGGAGCGACGTGTACGCTTATATCTACAACGAAGATGTCAATCCCACAATCGAAAACAACCAATGGCCCGGTCTGCCAATGGATAAGGATGAATCGACCGGATATTGGTATTACAAGGTTCAGGACAATCTAAAGAATGGATCAAGGGTAATTTTCAGTTCAAATGGATCAACACCTCGATACCCTGCTGATAGTCAACCCGGATTAGCGATCAGTGGAAGATCCATGATATTTACCGCAAGCAATAATGGGTGGGAAGAATATGGCAGCTTCGACCCGGGCGACATGACCAATCTCGGCTCTTTTCAATCTTACACAGATGAAAACGGCACTATAATAATCAACGGCTCAAAAGGTAAACTATATCTGACTGTCTGGGCTCCTGAGATTATCAAGGTTTTCACTCTTAAAGACGGAGCGACAAAGACAACCGAACGTCGGTCTATATCCGTTGTTGACAAGGCTGATCCTTTACTCGGATATCAGATTCCTGACATAGATTATACCCTCTCTGACGAAGAGGAGATATTTGTCATCACAGTTACAGACGGACTGGAAGTCCGCGTCGACAAATCCGACTGCACAGTCAGCTTCTTCGAGAACGACAGAAAACTTCTGGGGGAATCAACTGGTCTGGTCAACGCATCCAATGGCGGCTCATCAAAAGTGGGTTTTGCATCCAACGGAAATAATGAAGCTTTCTATGGAGGCGGATATAACGGTGGATATATAGACTGGAACGGCAAAACAATGATAATGAACAACACTCAGACCGGAGGCTGGCCGGAAGACCAATATCGCAGATCCTACCACAACATCTGTGTGCCTTTTTACGTATCTACCAATGGTTACGGAGTGCTGTTCGATTCCCAATACCGCAATGCCACGATCACCCCTTCTGTCAACGGCACAACATATAGCAGCGGAAGCCTTGATCCCATATCCTATTATTTCATAGGAGGCGGATCAATGGAAAAAACGATGCAGAATTACACCCTTCTCACAGGTCGACAGGAACTGCCTCCCTTCTGGGCTCTCGGATATATTACATCCAAATACAGTTTTGCCTCTGACGAGGAGGCAAAAGCAGCTGTTCAGAATACCAAAGACATCAACATACCGATCGATGCTATCGTATTCGATATTCATTGGCAAGGTGGCGCAGATGGTGCATACGGAATGGGCAGTCTCAAATGGGCTACAGATGGATCTTACCCTTCACAGGGGGGTATTGTCAATAATTTTCTCAACGAAAATGTCCACAGCATAGCTATTACCGAACCATTCTTCAACAGCGTCGGACCCGCACAAAACAATTATAACCTCCTGAAAAGCAATGGATGGTTAGCTGATGAACACGTCTCGGACAATGACCATATGAACTGGATCGGAAAGGGTGCGGACGTTGGACTTATAGATGCATTAAATCCGGATGCCATGGACTGGTTTGCCGAGCAATATGTGGAACACACACAAAACGGCATGGCTGGATGGTGGCTTGATCTCGGTGAACCGGAAGCGCATGATGGAGATTCACGTCATTTGAATTCTACCGTTGAGCAGGCTCACAATGAATTCGGCAATCTATGGACAGAGGCCGTTTACCGAAAACTAAAAACCAGATTCAGCAATCAACGCCACATTCTTATACCCCGTGCCGGAACAGCCGGAATGCAGCGCTACAGCACATTCCCCTGGACCGGCGACATCATGCGCAGTTGGGAAGGACTGCAGGTTCAAGTTCCTTCTCTTGTCAATGCCTCAATGTCGGGCATTGGATATTTGGGATCTGACATCGGCGGCTTCACAGCCAACAACGACTACACTGACGCCAGCCTTTACCGCCGCTGGGTGCAGCTTGCCGTTTTCTATCCTGCTATGCGCACACACTCGGCCACCAAGCCCGAGGTGTGGAACAGCGAATACGCAAGCGTGCGCGATGATGTGCGCAATGCCATCAACCTGCGCTACGCATACCTGCCCTACACTTACTCTCAGTCGTATGCCTACACCCGCTTCGGCACGCCGATCGCTCGTCCGGCCAACTTCAACGACCGCGACTACCCCGAAAAACTGGCGAACTGCATCGACGCTTATCTCTGGGGTCCCGACATCTACGTGGCTCCGGTGCTTGACAGCGGTACATCGCGGAGCATCACCTTCCCCGAGGGTGACTGGCTTGACATGACCGACTTCAAGACCGTTTACTCCGGCCACCAGACTGTCAACTACCCCGCACCCGCCAACGTGCTCCCCCGCTTCATGCGCCGGGGCTCGTTCGTGACCCGCTACCGTCAGGACACGTTCACCAACACCGCCGAGATCCGCACTGACCGCATCACCGTCGACTACTTCCCCACGAAGTCAGAGACCCGCGACGGCAGCGTGCTCTTCGACGACGACCACCAGAGCGTCAACTCGATCGCCGACGGCAAGTATGTGGTGACCAAGTTCTCGGGCAAGGGCGCCGACAACAGCATCCTTATCTATATCGACCGCGAGGGCGACGGATGGGACGGCATGTACACCACCCAGGACGTGCTCATCCGCATCCACGCAGTCGGCATGCCCGGCGTCGATCTCGAACACATCGGATTCTACGACCAGCAGACTCAGAAACGCAACGGCCCCATGCGTGCGGAAGCAGAGACACCCTGGGCATACTCTACCATCGAGAAAGCCTCGTCGCTCGCCGACGTGACCTCCGACTCTCGCACTACCAACGCCGTATATGTCGATCCGGAATCACGCACCGCTTACGTGCGTCTCCCGCAGCTCAATCCGCTTGAGCGCTACAACGTGGAGGCCGGCGAGACTGGAATCCTGACCGGCATCGAGACTCCCGCCTCTCTCGGCGCGATGACTCTCGCCTACGGCGACGGATATTTCACATATTCCGCCCCCGAAGGCACAGAAGATCTGACAATCGACGTGTTCGGCGCGACAGGCACACACGCCCTCAGCATCGGCGGCCTGACCGCCGACGGATATGCCTCCCAGACAGCGGTGTCGCTCCCCGCAGGCATATATATCGGCCGTCTCACTGGCCGCAACTCCGCCGGAGAAACCCGCTCGAAGACTGTCAAAATGATCGTCCGGTAAAACAACCGGCCCGACATAGCGTTAACAAAGAGGAACCGTCCGAATGCCGACGGCTCCTCTTTGTCGTTTGCATACCCCACTTCCTCACGGCTCCCCACGGGCCGGATCAGAGAAACACAACAGGAATATGAAAGGAAAAGTATCACGGCGGGGACTAGGAATGCCCGCCTCCCCCATACGCCGTCTCGCCGGCGCGGCCCGCGAGGCCGAACTGCGCGGCACCACCGTCTACCGGCTCAACATCGGCCAGCCCGACGTGCCCACTCCGCCACAGGCCATAGAGGCCCTGCGCCACATAACCCGCGACGTGCTCGAATATTCCCCCTCCGAGGGGCTTGAGTCGCTGAGGGTGAAGATGGCCGAATACTACAGCAGGTGCGGCCTCGACATACGCCCCGACGAGATCATCATCACCACCGGCGGCTCGGAGGCTGTGCTGTTCGCATTCATGGCTTGCCTCGATCCGGGCGACGAGATCATAATTCCCGAACCGGCCTATGCCAACTACATGGCATTCGCCATCTCGGCCGGCGCGAAGATCGTGCCTGTCACCACCACGATCGCCGACGGTTTCCGTCTCCCTCCGGTCGAGGAGTTCGAGCGGCTCATCACTCCGCGCACCAAGGGGATACTGGTCTGCAACCCCAACAACCCGACCGGCTACATCTACACGCGCCGCGAGCTTGAGGCAATAGCCGGACTCGCCTCGCGCCACGGCCTCTTCCTCTTCTCCGACGAAGTCTACCGCGAGTTCTGCTATTCCGACCAGCCTTTCGTATCGGTGATGAGTCTGCCGGAAGTGCGCGAGAACGCGGTGCTCATCGACTCGGTCTCCAAGCGCTACAACGAATGCGGCATACGCATCGGCGCGCTCGTGAGCCGCGACCCCGAGGTGCGGGCCAACGTCATGAAGTTCTGTCAGGCGAGGCTCAGCCCGCCGCTGCTCGGCCAGATCGTGGCCGAGGCATCGGTCGACACTCCCGAGGAATACATGAAGGAGGTTTACGACCGCTATCTTGAGCGGCGCAATTACCTGATCGCACGCATCAACGCCATACCGGGATGCCACTCCCCCATGCCGATGGGAGCGTTCTACACGGTTGCGTCGCTCCCAGTCGACGACGCCGACGAGTTCTGCCGCTGGTGTCTGGAGGAATTCAGCCACGAGGGCGCGACGGTGTTCATGGCTCCGGCCTCCGGATTCTACACCGACAGGGAGGCCGGACGCGACCAGGTACGCATAGCCTACGTGCACGATATCCTCTATCTCGCCGCCGCCCTCGACACCCTTGAGGCAGCCCTCCGCGTATACCCGGGCCGGAAAATCTGATTTTCCACGCCCGGGGCGCGCAAACCCGCGCAGGACCGGAGACTTCACCCCCGCACTGCCCTGCATTGCCGCATTATATCCTTTTATTTTTGTGGCTTACTTATTTTTTAAGTAATTTTGCCTTTCGAACATTCCTTACGACTCATGAAATCCGCAAAGACCATCATAGCGGCCGCCGCAATGCTGCTCTCCCTGCCGGCGGCGGCGCAGGTTTCGGCAAGCGCCGACCGGTTCTCTCCCCTCGCCGCAGGCTACATGGAGCGTGCCCGCACCATGCGCGAGGCCGGCAACTACGCCGGCGTGATCGACCAACTGCGCATGCTCGACACCCGCCAGACCCGGCTCTCGCCGGCCATGGCCGAGGAATATACCTTCCTCCTCGCCGACGCCTATTACCAGCGCAACGATCCGGAATGCCTCCGCCTGCTGATAGAGTTCAACAGGGCCTATCCCGCCTCGCCGCTGGCGGTGCAGGCCGCCGTCGCTGTCGGCGACTTCTATTTCTTCCGCCACGAGTGGCCAGACGCCCTGGAAGCCTACGACCGCGCCGACCTTGACCGCCTCAACCGCGACCAGCGGCTGCTCTACACCTATCGCCGCATGCTCTGCATGATCAAGACCGGATTCTACAAGGAGGCGCGCCCGCTGGTCAAGACACTCCGCAACGTGCCGGAATATGCCGACGCCTATCATTTCTACAACGCCTATCTCGACTATATCGACGGCGACTTCAACCGCGCCTACGAGGGTTTCTCGCGCGTCACCCCGGGCATCGACGGTCTCGCCGCCGGATACTACATGACCCAGATCGAATACTCGCGCGGCGAGTATGACACGGTCATCACCCATGGCCGCGCACTGCTGCGCAAGAACCCCGATCCGGAACTTGCCCCCGAGATGCACCGCGTGGTCGGCCTGAGCTATTTCAAGAAGGGCGACCTGCCGACGGCACGCTCCTTCCTGCTCAACTATATGGACCAGAACGGCGGATCGCCCGCCCCCGACGCGCTCTACGCGCTCGGCGCGGCCGACTATGCCGACGGAGACTATGCCGAAGCCGCCGACAAATTCTCGCGTGTCACCGGCGAGCAGAACGCTCTCGGCCAGAGCGCATGGCTCTATCTGGGTCAGTGCCTGCTCAAGGAGGGCAACGCCTCTTCGGCCGCCATCGCCTTCGAGAAGGCCACCCGCATGAGCTACGACCGCGATGTGAGCGAGACAGCTCTCTACAATTATGTGACCGCACTGACTCGCGGCGGCAAGGTGCCCTTCTCTTCGTCGTCGGAACTGCTTGAGAAGTTCGTCTCGCTCTATCCCGACTCGGAGTATACCCCCGAGGTCGAGGCCTATCTCGCCACGGCCTACTACAACGACCGCGCCTACGCGAAGGCCCTGCAGTGCATCGATGCCATCCGCAACCCGACCTCCGCGATGCTTGCCACCCGCCAGAAGATACTCTATGAACTCGGCATCGAGGCCGCCACCAACGGCCGCACCGAGGAGGCCGCCGGCTATCTGCGCCAGTGCGTGGCGCTCGCCCGCCACGACCGCGCTCTCGCGGCGCAGGCTTCGCTATGGCTCGGCGACGCGCTCTATTCGCTGGGTCAGTACCGCGAGGCGGCGCAGAGCTACCAGACCTTCACACGCGACGCCGCGACTGCCGAAAACCGCGCCCTCGGACTCTATGACCTCGCATACGCCCGCTACAAGCTGGGCGACTACCGGAACGCGGCGGCAGATTTCGCCTCGGCGCTGACCGCA
The DNA here is from genome assembly GCA_947176745.1 of uncultured Muribaculaceae bacterium. GTDB lineage: Bacteria > Bacteroidota > Bacteroidia > Bacteroidales > Muribaculaceae > Lepagella. Next base: position 13,869 of record CAMWRV010000004.1, on the reverse strand, counting down.
CGTCCGGAACTCCCCGCCGAACTTGCCGACGACGCCCGCATACGCCGAGCCGACTGCCTCTATTATACGGGCGACTACTCCGGAGCGGCTTCGCTCTTCTCACGCGCCATAGCCGACGGAGCCGTCGACACCGACTACGCGCTCTACCGCCGCGCCGTGCTCAGCGGTCTCGACGGCGACACGAAGTCGAAGATCGCCGACCTCGAACGCCTCGAACGCGAGTACCCTTCGTCGCAGTGGCTCTCGAAAGCTCTGCTCGAACTCGCCCTGACATATGAGGAGACGGGCCGTGCCGACCTTGCCGCCGACGCCTACAAGAAGCGTCTCGGCGTGACCGCCGATGTGGATATCGACGAACTTCTGCGCATGGCCGACGCCATGAACGAGGCCGGACGCAGCGAAGACCTGCTCGACGTGACGGCCCGTATCCGCCACACCGGTGGTCTCGAACCCGACGAGCTCGCCGTCATCAGTCTCTACGAGGCCGATGCGCTCGCCGCTCTCGGTCGCGATGCGGAGGCTGTGGATATATACTCGCGTCTCGCCGAGAATCCCACCTCGCTGCCCGGCAGCAAGAGCGCGGTCATCCTGGCTGAACGCTCTGTCGAAAACGGAGATTTCGCCGATGCCCGCGACCGCATGGAGGAGTTTACCGAAACAGGCACTCCCCACCAGTACTGGCTCGCCCGCGGCTTCATAACCCTGGCCGACGCCTACGCCGGACTCGGCGAGAAATCGCTCGCACGCGAGTATGTGGCGACCCTGCAGGAGAATTATCCCGGACAGGAGTCCGACATCAGATCGATGATTTCCTCACGTCTTAAGAAATGGAAATGATGAAGACCAGATATATATCGCTGCTCCTGCTCGCCGCCCCGGCCATGCAGGGAGCCGCACAGTATGACCAGGATATCGATGTGGAGGGGAAATATGTGCCCGAGTTTATCGCCCGCGACCGCATCGGGCTCTTCCCCCGCCCCGTGAAATTCCCGCTTGAGAAATCGGCTCTCGAGTATTCTCTGGCGGGCGTACACGCCGACTTCACCCCGCAGGCCATTCCGATCAGCGCGACCGGATGGAAAGACACCCGCCGCTGGGACGACTCACGGGGCTATCTCTCGCTCGGTCTCGGGTCCTGGCTCGAAAGCACGCTTTCGGCCGGATACCGCTTCATCGACTCGGGCAGCACCGTGGCCGGAATCCGGCTGCAGCACAACTCGACGTCGCTCTGGAAACCCGATATGCCCACTCTGCCCGACACCCGCATGTGGCGTTACGACGAGGCCGTGGGAATCTACGCGAGCCACAACTTCGAAGGGAAAGGCCGTCTTGACGTCTCGGCCGACTACCATATCGGCAATTTCAACTACTACGGCTACGACCCGTATTACACCTATGACCTGACCTCGGCGATGCCCGACGGAACAAAGGCTCCCGACCAGACACTCAACGACTTCTCGGCGCGTGTGGCATGGAGCTCCCCCTCGGCGATCGACGACATGACATGGAACGCCGCAGCCGGAGTGAGATATTTCGGCTACCGCAGAATGTATCTTCCGTGGGGCGACGGCACCTTCGCCTCTCTGACCGGAGGCCGGGAGACGCATTTCGATCTTGACGCCGGTTTCGCATTCCCCACTTCGTCGAAATCCTCGCTCGGCATCGACCTTGAGGCCGACGTGCTCGGTTATGCCGCCTATAAGAACCGCGACGGCGCGTATGCCGACGCCGCCTCTTTCATGCCCGAAGCTCCCGACACCTACGGCATGGTGTCGCTCACTCCCTATTACCGGTTCACTCGCTCGCGCCTCGACATACGCGTGGGTGCAAGAATCGACCTGACCTTCAACGCCGGCACCGAGGGGGACCGCTACCGCGTGTTCCACATCGCTCCCGACGTGAAACTCGACTATAACGCCGGCCCGGCGTCGCTTTTCCTGCATCTCACGGGCGGAAACACTCTCCATACGCTCGCCGGCACGTATGATCTCGACTATTACCAGGCTCCGGGCATCTTCTCAAGCGCGCCCACATATACTCCTCTCGACGCGAAAGCGGGAGTGACGTTCGGACCCTTCTCCGGTTTCCACGCCGGTTTCGACATAGCGTGGCGCACAAGCCGAGGGCAGTACTGGGGCGGTCTCTACCAGATGGCTCTCAACGGCACCGACCCTGTGATCTTCGGAGCTCCCGAAGAGATCGACGGCCAGGCCGTGGCCTACTCATACAGTCTTGACGCATCGTCGAGACTTTCGGGCATATCGGTCGGTCTGCAGGCCGGCTATGACGCCGGACGCTATTTCAGCATCTCCGCTTCGGGGCACTATCAGCCGCAGAACGGCACGAAGGGATATTTCAACGGCTTCGACCGCCCGCGCTGGGTGGCTGACGCCGCTGTCGAGACAAACCCCTGGAGCTCGCTCCGCTTCCGCGTGGGCCTCGACTGGCGCGGCGTCCGCTCATATCCGATACAGACATGGAACCCGGGATCATCCGCACTCAACGGCGGACCGGTGGTGATGCTCAGGATTCCCGACCTCTTGATGCTCAATCTCGGGGCATCATACGATGTGACCGAAAGCTTCGGCATATGGATCCAGGCCGACAATCTTCTCAACCGCGACAATCTCTACGCTCCGTCGCTGCCGGAGCCGGGCATACGTCTCGCCGCCGGCATCGACCTGAAATTCTGAACAGAAGCGGCCCGCCATACGTTAATTGTCTAAAACGACAGAAAGAATGAGCACAGACAGACTCACACTCGCATATCTCAACGAGGACGACCGCGCTTACGGGCTCGCCGGAATGGCGATCTCGCTGGCCGCTCTCGACGCCATCGACCGCATAGCCGGCGTCTCGCTCGACGCCGAAGGACCGATGGTCTCTTTCTCTCATGAATATTATTTCTCGGGGTCTCCCTCGATCTCCCCGAAATCGACGTGGAACAATCTGATCCATAATTTCTATATCACCTCGGCAATGGTGGTATCGAACGTCATGGCGCGCTCGATGGTGCGTCTCGGCACGGAGGTGCCCGACGATATTCTCGCCGCCATACGTAGCGAGATGGAGGCCGAGGGCGCCGACACATGCTCGCTCGACGCCGACGAGGTGGAATCGCTCTACCGAAAGACAACCACCGGCATGAGGCGCATCTTCGCCAACCGCCGGCTTCATCCGGCCATCGAGGACTTCGCGCGCACGCTCTCGCGCCGCCGCACGCTCTCGGGCATGGAAATATATGATGAACTCCGGACCCTGCGTCTGATATGATGGAGGCGGATCATATGACTGCGGGCAGAATGACCGTGAAAGAAATGCAGATAGCCGTCGACCGATGGATCCGATCCATCGGCGGCGGCTATTTCTCTGAACTTACGAATATGGTTATCCTCGCCGAGGAGACCGGCGAGCTGGCGCGGATCATGGCACGCGTCTATGGCGACCAGAAGGCGAAGCCGGGCGACATAACCGACCCTGTGGCCGACATGCGCGGGGAGATGGCCGATGTGCTCTGGGTGCTCCTCTGTCTGGCCAACCAGACGGGCATAGACCTTCAGGAGGCGTTTGAGGAGACTGTGCGCAAGAAGACGCTGCGCGACCGCGACCGATTCAGTCGAGAGTGAACGTGATGTTCATCTCGGCGGTGCTCTCCACCGGCGTGCCGTTGTCGGAGGCGGGAGTCCATTTAGGCATCTGTTTCACAAGCCGTATCGCCTCACCCTCGAGATCGGGATCGACCATTCGCTTGATCTTTATGTTGCCGATGCTGCCGTCGGCCTTGACGGTGAACGCCACCGCCACCACTCCCTCTATGCCGTTATCGCGGGAGGTCTGCGGATATTTCAGGTTGGAGGCTATGTATTCCTTCTCGGCGGCCTCGCCGCCGGGGAAACTCGCCGGAGTCAGGGCGAAAGCCCCTGCCGATATGCCGGCAACCGCCGCGAGTGTAATCAGTATCTTCTTCATTATTTTGTTTTTATTTCACAGGCTGAAGCGTGTCACAGACCCGCCCCGCTCCTGCTGTTCTTAGGTTAGACACTGCCGGCGGCAAAAGGTTTGCTTCCACACGCCACCCGTTGCATGCGGTCAGCCGTCGATGTCGCCGGTGCCCTGCTCGATCTTCGTGGTCTTTACAGACTTGAGTCCGCGGGCATGTATGTCGCCGCTTCCCTGCATGGTCAGCGTCGCTGAAGTCACCTCACCCTGCAGCGTTATGTCGCCCGAACCCTGGCAGAGCGCCTTGAGCGATACGGCCTCTATTCCACGGAGCGATATGTCGCCCGAACCCTGAAGCAGCACCTCGACTGTCGATGCCGAGAGTTTGCGCACCGACATGTCGCCCGATCCCTGAAGCATGTAGCGCTGGGATGTCGCCGTGGCCTCTCCGACCGATATGTCGCCGCTGCCGGTGCATGTCATCTGGAGTGTGGTGCATTCTACCGTGCCGACCGTTATGTCGCCCGATCCGAACATCTGCATCGACACGTTGGGGGCCTCGACGCGATCGGCCTTGATGTCGCCCGATCCGTAGCAGAGAAATGATCCGACAAATGAGCCTGTCACCTCGATCTTCACTCCCGCGCCCGACACTGCGTTCCATCCTGACTTGTCTGATTTTGCCTTGACGGTCAGACTGTTGTCCGATGTGACGAAATACATCTGGTCGAGCACAGACTCGGGCCCGGTCACGGTGACCGACGGTGAGCCGATCTTGTAGACGATATCGGCCGACGTGTAGTTGGCGATCTTCGAGAGCGATCGCGAGACATGGATCGTGCGTTTGCCGTTTCCGCTTCGCAGGGTGCGCGTCACTGTTGTCGTTTCCTTATGTCTGCCCGACTCCTTCTTGCGGGCGGCGCATCCGCACGGCATGATAACCGCCGCCATAAGGGCTATGCAAAGTATCTTTCTGTTCATGGCACTATGTTTTAAAGGGCATTCTTTCTTTCATTCGCTCTTTCGATTTCATCAAGAAGCGTGCCGCAGGCATCTTCGAGCAGGTCGAGCACGAGATGGAAACCGGCCACACCTTCGTAGTATGGATCGGGCACCGAGTCGTATTGCGGATGGCGCACTGCGAAATCTGTCATTCTGACAATCCTGCTGTCGCGATCCTCAGTGTCGGCGAGACGCCTGAGTCCATCCATGTTGCTGTCGTCCATGCCGGCCACAATGTCGAAGTCGTCAAGATCATAGGAGCGGATCACGCGCGACCGGTGGTCGAGCCTGTATCCTCTTGAGGCGGCGGCTTCGCGCATTCGCCTGTCGGGCAGGTCGCCGGCGTGTCCGCCATAGAATCCAGCCGAATCGCATTCCACGGCTATGCCGCGTGCTGCGGCGAGACTTTCGGTTATCCCCTGTGCCGCCGGACTGCGGCATATGTTGCCCAGACACACGAACAGTATTCTCGGAGCGCGCTCTTCGGCTGCGGCCCTGCGCACGGCTTCGGCCACAACGTCGCGCGCGCGTTCTGAAGGTCGTCGGATATTTTCAATCTTCATATGCGTTCTCTTTTGCTGTCAATCTTTCTGCCATTTCCTTTGCTGCCGACTCCCAGTCGATATCACCGAGGCCGCTCAGGGCTTCGGTGATAGACTCTCCGAGGGTATATCCGAGAGTGTCGCAGAGCTGTTCGAGATCTCCGAGTCCGCCGAGTTTTCCGAGTTCGCCGAGACTGTCGAGCGACATCAGCATCTGCGAGCCGGGCGTGGCCGGCACGTCGCTGTCGGAATATGACGATGTTCCGCGTTCGAGCCCCTTGATCCAGTCGATCACGACGATCTCGCATACGTTGGGGGCATCGCTGTTCCAGATGATCATCTGGGTGATCTTGTCATCACCCATGAACTTCTCGTAGACCACATATTCCTGGTGTCCCTGTGTGGTCTTCATCACGACCTCCACATCCTTGTTTTTCTTGAGGTAGTCCTTAAGTATGGCGCGGGCCTTGTTCACGGCCTCTTCGGAATAGCACTGGTAGGAATAGAGCGACGAGAAGCCCCTGCTGAGATCCATGGCGTGCTGGCCTGAATTGCTGCGCCACCGCTGCTTGTTGTGGGCGAAACGCCCTGAGACGTATGTGCATTCCACATGGTTCATCTCAGCGAGCTGTGCGAACACTTCCTCGGCCAGGGCTTTGCCGGGCATGAGCATGAGAGCTGTCAGGGCGAGAGAAACGACTGCGGGCCGCAGACGGGCGATATAGTTTACTGGTATCATATGGCTGATCTTTATCCGGTTTGACATCTGTTCAGTTATAAAGTTTAGTTATTTCCATTTCATACTGTGCGTTAATGTCGCTGACGCGATATGCCTCTTCGGCCAAGTTGCCTTCGAGCCTCGCGAAGACAGAACCCATTATCGCCTCGGCCTCGCGCTCGTCGCTGACCACGTGGTAGTTTCCGGCAAGCAGACGCGCCTCCTCGGCTTCAGAGAGATAAATATCCGTGTCGTCGGCGGCATAGTCCGAAGTGGGGTCAACATGTCGGGCGGCGTGACGGTGGCCCGTGGCCCTTTTTGATCCGGCGCGGTGTCTCTTTTCTTTCGGAGCCGGGGCGGCTGAGGCGATTGCCTCATGCGCCGCAGGCGGACAGACGGGAACGGCGATCTCAGTTTTTTCAGCCTTATCGGAGTCACTGACCGCACTCTTTTCATTGACGGCAAGTGCCGGACCCGATGAGGAGACATCATGTCCGGGAACGGTCAGTGTCCTGACCGCAAGTATTCCGGCAAGGAGGCATGCGGCCGCACCGCAGACTCGGATCACACGGCGACGCCACAGGCGACGGTCCGTGATTGCTGTCCGCTCTTTTGCCATCTCGGCCTCGACTGCCGACGCCACACGCTCCGAGTATTCTTCGGGCATGGCGGGCAGGTCGTCAGAGACCTCTCCTATCGCGCCGAACAGCGCGCGTTCGGCCTCAAGGTCTTCGGGCAGACCGGTGGCGGAGGAGAAGAACTCCACAAGGCGGCGTTCCTCGCCGGGTGTGGTTCCGCCTCCGTACCAGCGGCCGATCATCTCTCTTATTTCTTTATATTCATTCATGTGAGGAAAGATTTATCCTGATGTTGATGCGAGCAGTTCACGCAGGCGGCGCCGCCCCCGCGACAGAAGCTGCCGCACATTGTTTTCCGTATTGCCTGTCGCCCGGGCGATCTCGGCGTTGTCGAGTCCTCCGAAGGAACTCATTCTTATCACTTTTCCCTGACTGCCGGGCAGCGAATCGATCAGTGTCTCTATGCGCCGGCGGGTGTCTCTGTATTCTGCCGACGACTCCTCTTCGGGAGTTTTCAGTTCCTCGGCCTCTTCGAGCGCCACCGACGGCTTACGGCGTCTGAGGGTAGATATGCATTCGTTGCGGAGGGCGGCCATGCAGTAGAGTTTCAGTTCGGCGTCATTGTCAGGAATCCGGTCGCGCCGCCGCCAGAGCCTCACCTGCGTCTCCTGCACGGCGTCGGCGGCATCGTCGGGCGGCAGACCCGTCTTCAGCGCGACTCCGTACATGAGCCGCTGAAGGGGCAGCACGCGTTGTCGGAATTCCTGTTCTGTCATCATCTTATGCTCTGTTCTTCATGTCGTGGGGCAGTCAGCGGGAATGGCCCGGTCATTTACCTCCTCCCTGGCCTCCTGTCTGCGAACCTGAAGATTCTTTCTCTATATTGGCGGCGGTCTTCCTGACACCGGCCTTGAGACCGCCGAATTTGAACGACACGCTCAGACCGACATTCCACTGGCTGTAGGTGCCGCGGTTTGTGTATCTCACGCTCTCGTCGCTCTGAGTGTAGCCGTTGGTGCGGCGTGTCGGCAGTATGTTGCCGAGGCTGAGCTGCAGCGTCAGAGCGTCATCCTTGAGGAACGACCGGCTTGCGCCGAGGCCGTAGTAGTAGCCGTTGTCGTCGCCCTTGCTCTGCAGATCCATCCAGGGGGTGTAGAACCCGCCGTAGCAACTGAGACGCACCTTGCAGGGAAGGGTGTAATTCAGGTTCGTGCTGACGTAATACTGCCACCCGCAGTTCTTGGCGGTGATCATCTCGTTTTCGGCAAACATGTAGTTGTAGCTTGCCGATAGATAGAGCGACCAGCGCAGGTTGTCGGTCACGTTCCAGTCGCCGTTGAGGTCGGTCATGAAACAGTGGTACTTGCCTATGTTGGCATATGTGGAGTTGAGAATGTCGTCCTTCATAAAGATAACGTCGTTGATCATGTTATCGACATAAAGGTAGCTGACTTTCGCGCTTCCGGAGACCTTACCCTCGTAGTTCGAATAGGCAAGCGAGACACCGTGGCTCTTCTCGCTCTTTAGGTGCGGGTTTCCGTATGACACCTTGCCGGGGGTAAGCACATCGACACATGGATTGAGGTTCCAGAGCTGGGGACGCGATATGCGCGTCTGGTATGCCATGCGCAGACTTGACGCTCCGGTGAAATTGTAGCTGACGGCGGCGTTGGGCACTATGTCGTTCAGACGGGTGGTGAAATCGGGGTAGTCGCCGATCTTGTATTTCAGACCCATGCGCGTGTGCTCGTAGCGCAGACCGGCCTTGAGGCTCCACTTGCCGAGCGAGCCGGTCCATGAGGAGTAGAGGGCGTAGATATCCTTGAACTGGCTCACGTCCACCCGCAGTTCCTCGGCCATTACGGCGTCGGAGGCGTCTGTGCCGAACCAGGGGAGGCGGTCGGAGTCGTTCGGATTCATGTTGGCCTTTGCCCCGGCCTCGATCAGATGGCGGCTGTCAAGCTGGTTGGAGTAGTCGATCTGGAATATGTGGGTGCCGAAGTTGCCGATGGTGCGGTTGGCCGAGAAGGGTGTCTCGCCCGATACCCCGTCGGCATCGATGACGGTATAGACTGTGTTCTGGTGCTGCCGCGAATTGTCAAATTCGTAAGATGCCACGAGCGTATGGTCCTGGCGTCCGAACGCGTGCTGATATGATGCCGACAGTCCGAATCCGTTGTAGCGACCCGCGATATCGGTGTTGCGCTGCAGACTCCACAGCGTGGTCATGTCGTTGCCATACATTGCGCGATGCTCCTCGCCGGTATTGTTCCAGTTGTTGTTCGAATAATTGGCCGACAGGGTGAAGAGGTTCAGTGTGTCGGGCTCCCACGACATGTTGAGGCCGACACCGGTGTAGTCCCAGCCACCTTTCGACTTTGAGTCGCTGCGCTGCAGATGGTTGGGTCCGCCTGTCAGATCCTCGGTCTCTGTGGTCTGCGTGCGTGAGCGGGGCCACACGTTGCCGTTGTTGTAGCTGACGGTGGCGTCGAGCATCACCTTTCCGGCTTTTGTGCGGGCGTTGACGTAGCCTCCGGCCTGATATGCGTTGACCCATCCCGACAGTTGCGTCATGAATCCGGAGAGGTTTTGCGACTTGTCGGTCACGATGTTGAGGATTCCGCCTGTGCCTTCGGCTTCATATTTCGCACCGGGTTCGGAGATCACCTCTATCTTTCTGATCGACGCGGCGGGCAGAGACTTGAGCACAGTCTTTATGTCGCCTTTGAGCATCGGGTCCTCGCGGCCGTTCATGAGTATCTTGAAGTTTGACTGGCCGTTGACCTTTACGTTGTCTTCGGCGTCGACCGACACTCCGGGCACCTTGCGGAGTATGTCGAGGATGTTGGAGCTACCGGCCTCGGGGTCTTCGGTTACGTTATATGTGAGTTTAGCTCCGTCGCTCTGCACGAGTTTCTTCTGCTGCACGATGACGAAGTCGTCGAGTTCGGTGTATCCGGCCATGCCGACAGTGTCGGTGTCGAGGGAGGCCGTGACGGTCTGTGTGGAACCGGCGGCCTCCGTGGCCTCCGGTTCCGCAGCTATTGTATATAGGTATGAGATCAGTATGAGAGCCGTGACGGCTATGGTTTTCAGGTTCATAGTGGCGTTCATATGGTTTAGGTTGTCTTTCCGGCCGCTTGCGCCGGCCAGTTTGTATTCAGACCTGCAGTGCCTGCCTACACCCACGTAACGCAGCGACCTTCCCGTCTGTGACACCCGGCAGCAAAAAAACTTGTCTTAGGGAAAATCCGAAAAAATTCGTTATCTTTGCATCTCCGACAGCATGCCCTCGGCATAAACGGACAACAGACTTGCAGACAACGCTTTTTCACTTTTCAAATTATTCACTTATAATGATTCACCAGCTATGATGAAATCACTTGTAACGGCAGCCGCAGTAGCCGCCGGCATTTTCACGCAGGCATGCACGGCAGATGCAAAACCTGTTTACGGCAACATCGGATATGATGGCGCTATAATCTACACTGACGTTTCCGGAAAGACCAAAAGCGGAGACAAGCTCCTCTACGGAGAGATCGTCGAATATGATGACAACGCCAAGACTCCTTTCGTAAAAGTCCGCAACATCGCTACCGGCAAGGAGGGATATGTAGACACTCTCGCCATCAACGAAGCGCAGTATCCGCTTGAGGCTCCAGAGGTCATGGACTCTGCGCAAAGCGAGTGCTTACTGCTCAACATAGAGACCGTACAGGGTGGCGAGACCACTTCCGGCTGGGTGTTCTGGAAACATGGCAACGGCGTGAAGGCACTCAACAGCGTGACAACGGCCTACAACAACGGCCGTATGTTTACGAATGAGAACTACTACATCGGCGAGATACACCCCGGATATATCCTGCTGACCGAACAGGTCGAATATGATGCCGACAAAGGGGAAAGACTGGAGACTCCGAAGGTGGTCTATGAGGATATTGCAGATCGGGCAGGCATATTCGAAGCTGGAAAATGCTTTACTCCCGGAGGCGGGTCAGGAGGATTCGACACCGATGGCTGGGAATAATGACCTCTTAGACCCCACAACAATTTGAACCCAATATCACAACACAAGTAATTTCGGATATGAAACAATTTCTCTTTGCAATAATATCGCTTGTCGCTTTTGCTCAGGGAGCATTCGCCCAGGACTTTTTCGACGACAAGAAAATAGCGGATCCTGTTCCTCACATGAGCAAGTATGACAATGATTACTGGCATCTCGGCGACATAACCCGGTATGGCCAGGCTACTGTCGTCACTGTCATCTACACTGATCCTTACCGGAGTCCGGGGTATACGAACATGAGTGTCAACACCGCTCTTGTGGACCAGGCGACCGGCAGACGGTATCCGCTGATTTATTCGGATGGTTTCCCCAAAGAGCCGGAGCGGTATGTCTTTGAAAAAGAGATGACAAATCTCAGGATGCCTGTCCAGCTCGTGTTCGGGCCGTTGCCGGAAAACGTCAAAGAAGTGCGGCTCGACAATCTGGGTCTCTACGACATAGAGATCGGTAGAGTCCCGGTGATGCCCGACAGCTCGGTGACCCGACTATTCGAGAACAAGAAGAACAAGGAGGGAACCCTGCGACTTGACGCAGTCATCGACAACGGCACGAATACATTGCTGTATTTCTCATACACTCCGGCAAGCTCCAGCGGCCAGAAGATCAGTATCAATAAATCGAAGTCTGTTCTGAAAGACCGGGCCACAGGCAAGACTTACCCCCTCAATGACTTTCTGGGCATAACCGAGACACCGCAGACGACATTTGTGACATACGACAACATCAGGCCGGAATATTCAGAAACCGCCGGATTCCTCCTGTCATTTCCCTCGATGTCGGCGGCGGGAGTAAAATCATTCGACTATTCAGAAGGCAACTGGCTCATCGAAGACATCAGCCTGTAGGACGCGATTAATCGCGTCCCAACGTGAAGCGTGTAAGTAAGAACGAGGCATAATCATGGATAAGAAAAACATGCAGCGTCAGGTGTCGGAGCTTGTGCACGGCGATATGACCTCCGGGTCATCTGCGTGCGGACAGGAGGTCACAACCTCCGACAGACATGCATTCCGGGCAGACTGGCACGATTATAACGGCGGCATTTATTTCATCACCATATGTTCTCATAAGAAGAAGCATATTTTTGGATGCATTAGAGACTCGCAGTTTTATCCGACATCCTTGGGTGCTCTAATAACCGAACATATCAGCCGGATTTCCAACTTCCACAAAGACGTGGAAGTATGGAATTCCGTAGTTATGCCCAACCACATCCACATGGTCATATCAGTAGGGACGCGATTAATCGCGTCCACCGCGTCGGGAGTAACCCCCAGTCCGTCCGTATCAGCGTCCGTACCCTCCACCGGCTGTCTGAAACCGCCGAAACATGGCGAGGCATTGGAATACAATCATCACAACAGCCGGCTGGCTGTTGTGATAGGATCGTTCAAGGCCGGGGTTACCCGGACTGCCCGGACGCGATTAATCGCGTCCCTACCGTGCTGGCAACCGCGATATCACGAACACATCATTCGCAATCAGCATGCCTTTGACAATATCATGAATTATATTGATCTCAATGTGAGTCAATGGTCTGAGGATTGTTTTAACGACAATGCCTCCGACATTTGATTTTTCGCAATTGTACGGACGCGATTAACCGCCCACCCCGCGTCGCGGACGATCGGATTGTAGGGACGCGATTAACCGCCCACCCCGCGTCGCGGACAATCGGATTGTAGGGACGCGATTAATCGCGTCCACCGCGTCCGGAACCGTCCGGTAATAGCAGGACAGCGTAGAGGGTATTGCAGAACTCCCCTGATTAGAGACTCTTAGAATTGTATATTTTTCTGAAAAGTAATTTTTTCGAGATTAGTCAGGATATTCGATTCTCAGGAGGTTGAAAATAGACCAAACATTAAAAAACATAAAAAATCGGTCTTTTCAGGCCGATTTTTATGCAATTTCATGATATTAAGATCCATGAATACGGAGTTTGACGTCTTTGCGTATGGATTTGGTTGCTAAAATGCAACGAACTTCTATATCCTTAAGATCGATTCAATGTCAGAACTCATATCCCAGTTTGAGTGAGATGCCTTCACAGTCAAGTTTGCGAGATGATCGTGTATAGTTCATACTTGTGGAACTTGTAAAGCGATTGAAAGTCTCAAACTCGAGTTTCTCATAGGTATAACCGAGAGAGAGAGAAACAGCCTGGTTTCCCTTAAAGTTCATACGGCATCCGGCTGAAATATTTCCATATAAACCATCATTGTTTGTGACGAAATAACCGATTTTCAAGTCAACAAACGGAGCAAATTTTCGTTTTGAGAATGAGCCACGAAAATCTGCGAAAACAGGAATACTTACTTTCGAATCTCTTTTATCAAGTGCGATTGTCATACCAGCACTTTCGTATGACTGCATAAAGTGAAATCCCACTCCGCCTCCTAAAAAGAAGTATGGGTTAACCTGATAGCCGTGAGTAGTGCTTATTTCAAAACGACCAAAGTCATAGTCACCGACACCAATCGTATATCCCAGATCGGCAAAACCGCGATAACCCTTGTTTATCTGAGCAAAACACCCAAAGGTCATAAATACTACCGAGAACAGTAGAAATATCTTTTTCATGTTATATCTTATTTTATTCAGGTTTCGCAACCGAACCTGCGAAACCTGAATTCTTATTATTTAGACATAGCTAAAATTTATCGTCTTACCGCACGAATCTCCATACTTGATGAACCCATAGTAAGAGAAAGCTCGGCATTATTCCCGTTCAGACTTTTTACGTAATATGTTCCGTAAAGATCTCCATCTACATAGGTTTTGATGGTCTTGCCGGATACAGTATAGGTTCCGCCGCCATTACCGAGAGCCCCGCGTCCGTAATAACTACCGTCCTTGTTGAATGTGATTGAGAGAGACATGCTCGGATAGCTTGTGATGTCAATCCAGTCCGTGTCGCTGAACTTTACAGAGGTGGCATCCCACGTTCCGATGATCTGTGACTTGATGTCTTCCGGCTCGTCTTTATCATCCGAGCAAGCTGGCAGAAACGCCATAAAT